>JAGACE010000206.1 GCA_017614275.1 Clostridia bacterium
CAACTCCGGTATCATCGAGCTGTTCGGGTCCATCGCCGGCTTCGTCCCGTACTTCGGATTCCTGACCGACGAGGGCCGGAAGGCGGACTGGGTCATCGAACTGAAGACCACGAAGATGCCTGACGCTCAGCTCCTCGGCTCCGCCGTCGGCATGAAGGTCATGGAAGAAGTCCCGTATGTCAAGGGCCTCGACCGGTACCTCGGCACGGAACTCGACGAGGCCGCCACCACGTACCTCAAGGACTTCGGCGCGGCCACGGCCTCCAACGGCGCGGTCGGCCTGTACCACATCGAGAACCTGACCCCGGAAGCAAAGAAACAGGGCACCGCGCTGATCAAACCGGACGCGAAGACCTATGTCATCACGGACGAGGAACTGCAGCGCGTGAAGGACAACTACCCGGTCATCTGGAAGGACCCGGAGGCCAAACCGGAACTCTGCTTCCTCGGCTGCCCGCACATGTCCCTCCGGCAGATGAAGGACTGGACGCACATCCTGGACGAAGGGCTCAAAAAGGAGGGCCGCAAGAAGGTCTCCATCCCCACCGTCTTCACCGCGTCCACGCCGGTCATCAAAGAGTTCCGCAAGACCCCGGAGGCGAAGACCCTGCAGAAGATGGGCGTCATCGTCAGCTACATCTGTCCGCTGATGTACATGGACAACCCGCTCTGCCAGGGCAAGCCCGTCATCACGAGCTCCAACAAACTCCGCACCTACACCACGGCGCGGTTCTACTCGAACGATCAGATCGCGGAAATGCTCGTCAAGGAGGTGGACTGAGATGGCAAAGAAGAAAGGCGTCAAAACATTCACCGGCCGCGCCATCACGCCCGGCGAGGCCACCGCTGAGGCCGTCGTCTCCCACGGCGGGTTCAACACGCTGGCCAGCATGCAGATGATGTCCATCCAGACAAAGACCAAGTGCGTGGACCAGAACAACCCGGACCTCTACAAGAAGATCCTCCAGGGCAAGGCCCTCTGTCTGCCTCAGACCATCGGCTCCACGACCGGCGGCATGTTCCTGTACTGCGCGGTCAAGCAGGGGAAAGCCCCCGCCTGCCTGCTGTTCTCCAAGGAGATCGACTCCCTGGCGGCGGCCGGCGCGGTCCTCTCCGAAGTCTGGGCTCCGGAGAGCCCCATGCCCGTCGTCGACAACCTCGGCGATGAGTTCCTGGACTATGTCAAAGACGGAGACACCGTCACCGTCCACCCGGACGGCACGGTCGACGTCGCCCGATAACGAGACCTTTATAGGAGAAACCACATGGCGATCATCAAAGAAAGAAAAAGCTTCCCGTCCACGGCCGGGCAGGGCATCGACGTGTCCTACATGGTGTGGAAAGACGACACGAAACCACCGATCGGAGTCCTCCAGGTCACCCACGGCTGGGGCGAATACGGCGAGCGCTATGACGAGCTCTGCACGTTCTTCGCGCGAAACGGCTACGTTGTCGCGGCGCAGGACCACCTGGGCCACGGCCGCACCGCCGGCTTCCGCCGTCTCGGCCTGTACCCGAAGGGTGCCGCGACGTACATGATCGAGGATATGCACGAGTTGTACAAGATCATGCACAAACAGTACAAGGACCTGCCCTACATGCTCTACGGCCACAGCCTCGGCTCCATGATGGTCCGCTGTTATTTGCAGAAGTGGGGCGATGGACTGGACGCCGCCGTCATCTGCGGCACCGGTCACTTCCCGCTGATGGAGGCGCTCTTCGCGCTGAACCCCGTCCTGACCACGGCGGCCTCGCTGCTGAGCCCCGCCTATGAAAAAGAAGGGGCGAAGCTCGACAAAAAGAACGCTGCCAAGACGGACGCCTTCGGCGCCCGCGAGCCCAACGCGGCGGAAGGCCTCATCAACAGCTGGCTGTCCTATGACAAGCAGAACATCAAGAACTATGTCAACGACCCGTACATCGGCCTGGCGGCCAGCGCCACCATCCTGTACATGGCGCCCATCCTGACGAACGCCGGGAAGGCCGGCTGGGTCCGGCGGATCCCGAAGAGCCTGCCCCTGTACGTCATCTCCGGCGAGCACGACATCGTCGGCGTGTGGAACGGCTACGGCCCGAAACTGGCCGCCAAAAAACTGGAGGCCGGCGGGCGGAACGTGACGCTGAAGATCTACCCCCACGCCAAGCACGAGATCCACAACGAAGGCGCTCTGAAGGACGAGGTCTTCGCGGACCTGCTGGCCTTCTTCAACGCGCACAACAAGAACTGCTGAACGTGCATCGCACACGAAAGACCGTCCCTTGCGGGGCGGTCTTTTTGCGGAACAGCGGGCGAAGCGGACTTGTTGCATTGTATGTTTATCAAAACAAGATTGACAGTTATCGATCAGGGGACGTAAACTGAAAAGGATGAGAAAAAATACTTCTTGGAAGGGAGAACCAAACTATGAAAAAAAAGAAGACGATGAAATACGCTTTCGTGACCGGCGGCGCCGGCGGCATCGCAGGCGCCATCATCGAAGCGCTGGACAAGACCGGTGACTGGATCATTTTCGCCACCTATCACAGCAAACCCCTGAAGGACCTGCAGGCCCGCTGTTCGGACCGCGTCATCGGGGTCAAACTGGACATCACCAGCCAGGAGAGCTGCGACAAAGCGGCGGAGACCGTCAAGACCTACACGGACACGCTGGACGCTCTCCTCAACTTCGCGGGCATCCACACCATGGCCTCTCTGGTCGAAGGCGATCCGGCCGCGGTCATGGAGAAAATGATCAACACGAACGTCCTCGGCATGATTCGCGTCACGAAGTCCTTCTTCCAGGCCGACCTTCTCAAGCCGAAGACCAGCCGCGTCATCAACTGCTCCTCCGAGTGCGGATGGATGCAGCCGCAGCCCTTCAACAGCCCCTACGCCATCACGAAGTGGGCCGTTGAGGCGTACACCATCGGCCTGCGCAGAGAGCTCGCGTTCCTGGACATCCCCGTCATCAAGATCCAGCCCGGCTCCTTCAAGTCCGGCATGCACGGTCAGGCGACTTCCGGCTACGAGAAGCTCCTTGCCGAGACCACGCACTACAAGCCCATCCTCTCCGTTCTGAGCCCGCTGATGACCATGGCGATGAAGAACCCCCACGACATGAAGTATATCGTGGCCACCACCATGGAAGCGCTGAACGCGAAGTCCCCGAAGATCAACTACCGTTCCAAGAACACCTGGTACCTCGCCCTCATCGATCCGATCCCCGGAAAGATCATGGACGTCGGGTACAAATATGTCGTCGGCGGCGGCTACAAGCTGATGAAAGCCTTCGGCAAAGCGGAATAAAAAACGTCAAACTGGGACACCGAGCAGTTTTGTCTGTTCGGTGTCCTTTTTTATATATAAAAAACTGGACTTTGGTCTAACCTGGGTTTATACTGAAATAGTGGATATAATAGACGAATTCTCTTGCAAAAACGGAAAACTTTTATGGAAAGGAGATAACAAAAGGATTCGTCGTTCTGCGGGGCGAGACCGCAGATTCCAATAAAGATTCAAATATGTTTTGGGAAGGGATGAAACAGAACCTATGCGAGATCTTAAGAATATGATCGAGTTTGAAGATCTTCTCCAGGAGGCCTATAACGACCTCGTCCGTCAGGCCAAGGACGAAGGGAAACTCGCGCTC
>JAGACE010000207.1 GCA_017614275.1 Clostridia bacterium
CACGCTGCGCGGTGCTGCCGGCGGCGCTGTGGAACTCGCGGAACTGCTGGCCGCCGAAGGCTGGTTCGACAGATAAACAGGAGGAAAAACAATGAAAGGCCCCAATCCCATCTTCGTCGGCGCCGGTTGCGCCATCGTCACTCCTTTTGACAAATACGGAAACATCAATTATTCCAAACTCGGCGAACTCATCGACGATCAGATCGCGAACGGTACCGACGCCATCATCAGCATCGGCACTACCGGCGAGGGCTCTGCCCTGGACATCGTCGAACACGTCAAAGGCATCGAGTTCACCTGCAAGCATGTCGCGGGCCGCGTCCCGGTCATCGCCGGCACCGGTTCCAACGACACCGCGTTCGCCGTCAAGCTGTCCAACGAGGCCGAGAAGGCCGGCGCGGACGCCCTGCTGATGGTCACGCCCTACTATAACAAGACTTCTCAGAGAGGCCTGGTACGCCATTATCGGTACATCAACGACCGCGTCTCCAAGCCGATCATCCTCTACAACGTTCCCTCCCGCACCGGTCTGGACATCAAACCGCAGACCTACGCGGAGCTGGCCGAGTTCGACCGCATCGTCGGCGTCAAGGAAGCCAACGGCAACATCGGCGCTCTGGCCGAGAGCCTGAAGCTCTGCGGCGATAAACTCGACTTCTATTCGGGCAACGACGACCAGATCACCGCCTTCTGCGCCCTCGGCGCCAAGGGCGTCATCTCGGTCCTCTCGAACGTGGCTCCGAAAGTGGCACACGACATCGCCATGCTGGCCATCGACGGCGACGTCGCCGCCTCCGCCAAACTGCAGGTCGAATACATCGACCTCATCAACGCGCTGTTCAGCGACGTCAACCCCATCCCCGTCAAGGAAGCCATGAACATCATGGGCTGGGAAGTCGGCGACCCGCGCATGCCGCTCGACGTCATGACCGACGCCGGCCACGAAGCCCTTCGCAAAGTCCTGGTCGACTACGGCCTCGTCAAATAAGGAGACACCATGACCAACATTCTACTGAACGGTTATCTCGGCCGCATGGGCCGGGTCATCCTGGAACTCAGCAAAGAGCGGGACGACCTGGAGGTCATCGCCGGGGTCGACTATAAAGTCCCGGAAGACGAAGTCTTCTCCTTCTCCACTTATACGGACTACTCCTCCGTGGAGACCAGACCGGACGTCATCATCGACTTCTCGAACCCGGCCGCCCTGGACGCCGTCCTGGGCTATGCCCTCTCCGAGAACGTCCCGGTCATCCTCTGCACCACCGGTTTCTCGGAGACGCAGCTGGCCCAGATCGAAGAGGCGTCGAAGTCCGTCCCGGTCTTCTTCTCCGCCAACATGTCCATCGGCGTCAACCTGATCGCCGAGCTGGCCAAAAAGGCTGCGGAGATCCTCTACCCCGGTTACAACATCGAGATCGTGGAAGCGCATCACAACCAGAAACTGGACGCCCCCAGCGGCACCGCTCTGATGCTCGCGAACGAGATCGCGTCCGTTCTGCCGGAGAAGGTCGACTACGAGACCAACCGCGCGGCGAAACGCGAGAAACGTCCGATCGACGAGATCGGTATCCACGCCATCCGCGCCGGCACCATCGTCGGCGAGCACGAGATCCTGTTCGGCGGACCGGACGAGGTCATCAAGATCTCCCACCACGCCGCCAGCCGCAAGATCTTCGCCAACGGCGCCCTGAACGCCGCCGCCTGGATCGTCGGCAGACCGGCCGGACTCTACTCTATGAAGGACTTAATTGCTTAATAATTGGTTTGGCAATTTACTGGGAAACCTTTGCCTCGCTGCGAAGGTCGCAATCTGCGCGTGGTTTCTGAGAATCAATAGCGCCACAGGCGCCGCTCCGAAGGCTCCATTCTTGCTTCGACAAAGTTTCCCGACGCAAATTGCCCATTTTAAAACAAAAAGCGTAACTCCGATGTGAGTTACGCTTTTTTCTTTTTCTTGTCTTTGATCTTCAGGATCGTCTTCTTGGTGACGACCTGGTTGTACTGCCGCCGGAACTGGACGTTCACCCGGTATTTCTGGTTACAGTCGGGACAGCGGTAGATCGCGTGGAAAGAACTGCCGGAGAACCGCCAGTCGGAGACCTGATCGGCGTGCTTCCCGCAGAGGATACAGGAGCAGTCCAGCACAGCGCGGTCCACGCCGGTGTCGTCGAGTTCCTTGATGACATACGGTTTGAAAAGCAGCTGCTGGTAGAACTCCTCGTCCACGTCCACGATGAAATCCCAGAGGTCGATGTCGGGATAGATGGCCCGCAGGCAGTCGGAGGCCAGGATACTGTCGTCCAGAGCGCGGTGCAGGTTGTAGCGCTCCGGATCCAGGTCCACCATCTCCGCGGCCGAAGACAGCGCGATCTGATGGGACTTGGGCAGGTTCTTGTGCTTCATGAAGCAGCCCTGCAGGTCCGCGTACTGATGGATGTACGGGATGTGGATGTCCGAGAACGCGAAGCTGTTGTTGCTGATGAGCGCCCGGATGTCCATATCGCCCCAGGACAGGAAGACCGTTTCCGGGTCTTCCCCCACCCACTCGGAGAACGCGTTCGTCACCGGCAGGTATTTCTCGGCGTTCATGACGTCCTCGTTGGTGATGTGCGTCAGTTTCTTGACGCGGGACGTCAGTTTCTTCTCGATGACCGGCTTGACGAAACTGGAAAAGGTGTCGACCTCTTCCAGCTCCCCGTCCAGCTTGACGGCGCCGAATTCGATGATCTCGTTCACGAATTCCTTCCGCCGCTTGTCGAACGCGGTGTTCCATTCCAGGTCCAGGATGATGTATTGCATGGTCAGCCCTCTTCTGCCGATTCTTCAGCAGAGGTCACTTCGTGAAGGGACTGCCCGCCAAAATCGTCTTTGTCTTTGTTCTGTACGACCACCACGTCGTCCTTGCCGAAGGACATCCGGGAAAAGACCTTGGAGACACCGGAGTCGATGGTCAGGAAAAAGTCCCTCTGCGGGAACGTATCGGAATAGTAGGTCTCCAGTTCCGGGATGTATTCCCCTCCCACGAGCCGTGAGAAGGAGAAGTCAGGGCGGGCAGCCAGTTTCCGGTTCTCGCGTTCCGAGACGGTGGCGTCCGTGTCCAGAAGGGAGAACAGCAGGAAGAACATGGTGACCGCCATCAGGATGCCCAGAAGGCGCATCCCGGTGGTATTGGAGCGCAGGAACGAGAGCGCCTGCGGATCGGTCTGTCTGTGTTTCAAGGATCAAAACTCCTTTTTAAAAGCGGAAATATAAGAACGGGTTGTACGTGGAACCCACCAGCACCGCCGTGTTCAGGAACAGCAGCAGGATGGCAAAGCAGATGACGCCGGCGTCCGCCAGGCGCGCGTTGCGCAGAGAGCGGCGTCCGAACGCGGTGTAGCGGGCCCGGATGATCCGGGAGACCGGCAGGACCGCCACCAGCGCGAACACGAAGAACACGATGTGGTTGAGCAGGATGGACAAATCGCCCGCCGCAGCGCCCCCGTGGGCATGGATGCCGAACAGGACGAGGAAGAATTCCCTCAGCCGGGACATGTCGTCAAAGTAGAAGATTCCCCAGCCCAGCACGACGACCAGCAGCGTGTAGATGTGGCCGACCGCTTTCGGCGCGGCGTCCAGCGCCTTGTACAGGAACAGCTTCTCGCACACGATGAGCACGAAATAGTACAGGCCCCAGGCGATGAAATTCCACGAGGCGCCGTGCCAGAAGCCGGTGAGGAACCAGACGATGGCCAGGTTGAGCACCTGGTGTTTCCGGTTGCCGCCGAGCGGGATGTACAGGTATTCCCGGAAGAACGTGGTCAGAGAGATGTGCCAGCGCTTCCAGAAATCGTTGACGCTGTTGGCGATGTACGGATAGTTGAAGTTCTCCTTGTACTGGAACCCGAAGATGCGGCCGAGGCCGATGGCCATATCGGAGTACGCGGAGAAATCGAAGTAGATCTGGAACGTGAACGCCAGGATGCCGAGCCAGGCGCCCAGCGTGGTCATGCCGGCCTGGCTGCCGTCCAGGAAGGAAGAAGCCACTTCGCCGGCGGTATTGGCAAGGACCGCCTTCTTGAACAG
>JAGACE010000208.1 GCA_017614275.1 Clostridia bacterium
CCACCACCGCCACGCTGCTGGCCCAGGCACTGGTCCGGGAAGGCATGAAGAACGTGGCGGCCGGCGCGAACCCCATGGTCGTCAAGAAAGGCATCCAGACTGCCGTTGAGACCGCCATCGAGGCGCTCAAGGCCAACGCCAAACCCGTCTCCAGTTCCTCTGACATCGCCAGAGTCGCCACCGTCTCTTCGGGCGACGACTACGTGGGTCAGCTCATCGCCGACGCGATGGAAAAAGTCTCTTCGGACGGCGTCATCACTGTCGAGGAGTCCAAGACCGCCGAGACTACCTGCGACGTCGTGGAAGGCATGCAGTTCGACCGCGGGTATCTGTCTCCCTACATGGCCACCGACACCGAGAAGATGGTCGCGGAGATCGAAGACGCGCTCATCCTGATCACCGACAAGAAGATCTCGAACATCCAGGAGATCCTCCCGCTGCTCGAGACCATCGTCAAGAGCGGTCAGAAACTCGTCATCATCGCGGAAGACATCGAGGGCGAGGCCCTTGCCACCCTTCTGCTCAACAAGATCCGCGGCACGTTCACCTGCGTCGCCGTCAAGGCCCCCGGCTTCGGCGACCGCCGCAAGGAGATGCTCCAGGATATCGCCATCCTCACCGGCGGTACCGTCATCACCTCCGACCTCGGTCTGGAACTGAACACGGCCACGGTCGACATGCTCGGCCGCGCCGCTCAGGTCAAGATCTCCAAGGACGACATCATCATCGTCAAGGGCGCCGGCGCGAAAGATCAGATCGCGGCCCGCGTGGAGCAGATCAAGGCCCAGATCGAGACCACCACGTCCGACTATGACCGCGAGAAGCTCCAGGAGCGCCTCGCGAAGCTGGCCGGCGGCGTCGCCGTCATCCATGTCGGCGCAGCCACCGAGACCGAGATGAAGGAGAAGAAACTCCGCATCGAAGACGCCCTTGCCGCCACGAAAGCCGCGGTGGAAGAGGGGACGGTCGCCGGCGGCGGCACCGCGCTCATCAACGCCATCCCCGCAGTCTCCGCGCTGCTGGACAAGGAAGTCGACGCCGATCTGGCCACCGGCATCCAGATCGTGCTGAAGGCCATCGAAGAACCGGTCCGTCAGATCGCCGCGAACGCCGGTCTGGAGGGCTCCGTCATCATCGACGCCATCAAGAAGTCCGACAAGGTCGGCTACGGGTTCGACTTCGCGAGCGAACAGTACGTCGACATGTTCGACGCGGGCATCCTGGACCCGGCCAAGGTCACCCGGTCCGCGCTGCAGAACGCGGCGTCCGTGGCCGCGATGGTCCTGACCATCGAATCCCTGGTCGCCGACAAGCCGGATCCGGCTGCCGACGCGGCTCAGGCGGCTGCCATGGCGGCCGCAGCCCAGGGCGGGATGTATTGAGGACACAGAAAGCAGTCTTCTTCGGAAGACTGCTTTTTATTTTTTTACATAAATAGTTTTTTCTTGCACTTTGCCTCGGTAAAGTATATATTATTTAACAATAAACCAAAACGGAAGGAGTTGGTTCGATGATCTGGAACCCGTCCAAGGAATGCATGGACCGCGACCAGCTGCACGAACTGCAGAGCGCGCGTCTGCGCAAGATCGTTGAACATGTGTACTACGGAAACGAGTACTATCGGAACAAGATGCAGGAAGTGGGCCTCGAACCCACCGATATCAAAGGCCTGGAAGACCTTTCCAAGCTGCCCTTCACCACGTATGAAGACCTGCGTGCGACCTATCCGTTTGGTATGCGGTCTGTCCCGCTGTCCCAGTGTGTCCGTCTGCAGTCTTCCTCCGGCACGACCGGCAAGCCGAAGATCGCTCTCTATACCCGGAAAGACGTCGATATCTGGTCCGAAGGCGTGGCCCGTTCCATGGCCATGGCCGGCGTCACCTGCGACGACATCGTCCTGGTCTCCTACGGCTACGGCCTCTTCACCGGCGGCCTCGGCGCTCACTACGGCGCGGAGAAACTCGGCGCTCTGGTCATCCCGCTGGGCACCGGCAACACCTCGAAACTCATCGACATGATGATCGACTGCAAAGCCACGGTCATCTGTTGCACGCCGTCTTACATGCTGCACATCGCGGAAGAACTGGAAAAACAGGGCCGGGTCGACGAGATCTCCCGGAAATGTTCCATCAACGGCGCAGAGCCGTGGTCCGACGAGATGCGTGAGCAGATCGAAAAACGCCTCGGCATCAAAGCGTATGACATCTACGGCCTGACCGAGATCTCCGGTCCCGGCGTCGCCACCGACTGCGACTTCCACAGAGGCCTGCACATCTGGGAAGACCACTTCCTGCCGGAAGTCATCGACCCCGATACCGGCGAACAGCTGCCGGAGGGCTCCGAGGGCGAACTGGTCATCACCTGTCTGACCAAAGAGGGGCAGCCCCTCATCCGCTACCGGACCCGCGACATCACCCGTCTCGAATATGACAAGTGCGAATGCGGCCGTACCATGGCCCGGATCCAGCGCTTCAAGGGCCGTTCCGACGACATGCTCATCATCAAGGGCGTCAATGTCTTCCCGTCCCAGGTGGAGGCCGCGCTCCTCAACGTCGACGGCGTCACTCCGAACTACTTCATGACGGTCGACCGCGTCGGAAACTCCGATACCCTCGAAGTCGCCGTGGAAGTCGAAGACCGCTTCTTCTCCGACGATATGGCGGAACTGGAAGCGTTGACCAAAAAGGTCCACGACCAGCTCAAATCCGCCATCGGCCTCAATGCAAAGATCCGTCTGGTCGAGCCCAACGGCCTCGAACACAGCCAGGGCAAGACCGTCCACGTTCTCGACAAGAGAAAACTGTACGAATAAGGAGGCACAGTTATGACCGTCAAACAGTTATCCATCTTTCTGGAAAACCGCGAAGGCCGTCTGCAGGAGATCTTCAACATCCTGAAAGACGCCAATGTCAACGTGGTCTCCGTCAGTATCGCGGAGACGTCCGACTACGGCATCGTCCGTATGATCGTCTCTGACGTCGACGGCGCTCTGGCCGCGCTCAAGGCGAAGAACATCACCGCGAAAGTGGTCGATGTGCTGGCCGTCAACATCTCCCACGAGGTGGGCAGCCTGTCCCGTGTCCTGAACGCCATCGCGGACGCCGGCATCAACATCAAGTACATGTACGGCCTGTCCACGGGGGACACCGGCGCGTCCATCGCCTTCAAGACCGATGATCTCGAAGGCACCGAGAAAGCGCTGGAGGCCCTGGACGTCCAGTACTACACGCCCGAATCTCTGGAAAACGTGGAATAAACAGAAACAGCGATACAGAAATAGAAAAAGAAAAAGCATTACTTGAAAAAGAAAAAGTTCCGATGAGAGCCTGGGGGTAGCCCGAGTGCTGTCTCGGACAGCGCGGGCGCGCGGTTCGGGATGGCAGGCTCGAGGCGGAAGCTTTTTCTTTTTCTTTTTATATGATATTTGACTTTTCCACCGCTTTGAATTATATTTGCTTTGATTATTGCTCTATTAATAAAAGGGGAACGACATGTCGAACGTGATCACAGCCTTTCGCGATACGGGGAAGACCTCGAAGCTTTACCCGGTACGGCGTTTTTTCGCGAGCGACGCTTTCTGCGCGGCGCTCGTGGCAATGGCTTTTGTCATCATCTGTTTCAACTGGATCATCCCGGGCGCTTTCGCCATGGCGATCGTCCTCTCCGTGGTCCTGATCCTCTCCGATGACGTCGTGTCCGTCTTCCTGCCGATCATGCTCATCGCCTCCTTCGGCATCCAGGCGGACGACTCCCTGTGGGACTATATGGCCCTGGCCCCGCTGGCGGCCATCCCGATCTTCGCCATCCTGTTCCACGCCATCTACTACAGAGAGCGGGACAAGTCGAAAGTCGAACGGCCCGGAGCGCTGCTCCTGCCGATGATCCTGATCTCCATCACGAATTACCTCGGCGGCATCGGGACCATCCCGAAAGAGTCCTATTTCAGCGCGACCTCGCTCATTTACATGTTCGCGCTGGGCTTTATGATCGTCATCGTCTACTTCCTGGTGTACAACCATCTGGGAGAGGGGAAAAACTACACGGAGCGCATCGATCTCAGGATCTCGAAGATCGCCTGCTGGCTCATGGTCTTCCTGATCCTGGCGGTCCTGGAAGGCTATGTGGAGCGCTGGGCGAAGTTCATCGCCGACCCCGGCATCCTCTATTTCCAGTGGCGGAACAACGCGAGCACGCTGTTCATGATGATGATGCCGTTCGCGTTCTATATGTCCGCCCGGAAGTTCCGGTACATCCTGCTGCCGTTCCTGGCCTATGCCGCGATGATCTTCCTCGGCTCCCGCGGCGGTCTCATCTTAGGCGGGATCGAGTTCCTGGTGCTGCTCATCGTGGATCTCATCCTGGACAAGAAGCACCGGAAATACATCGCCGCCATCTTCGCGGTCATTTTCCTCAGTTTCCTGTTCCTGTTCCCGCAGATCGAGAAACTGATGGCCTATACGCTGGGCCGCATGACGTCGGCCGACCAGTACAGCATCCGGCTCGGTCTCTGGCGCCGGTCCATCGAGGACTTCCGCCACAATCCCGTGTTCGGCATGGGCCTCGGCTACATGGGCAACCGGGACATCCACCCGTCCAAGGCGGCGTCCCTCTGCTGGTACCATTCCTCGCTCCCGCAGGTCTGGGGCAGCTTCGGCATCGTGGGCCTTCTGACCTACGGCTATCAGATGATCGTCCGCTGGAAGTTCCTGATGTCCAAGCACTCGATGTTCGGCTTCACGGTGACGGCGTCCTTCCTCGGACTGGAACTCATGTCTCTCGTCAATCCCGGCATCTTCGCCATGTTCTATCTGCTGATCATTTCCATGGAGTTCTTCATCCTGGAGCGCTACCGCTTCCCGGAGATCCACATGAAACTGGTCTCGGAACTCGGCGCGGGCACCCAGTTCACGTTTTCGGAAGACGATTTTCCGGCGACGGAAGACGACGAGTATTCCACGCTCGATCAGGCCTGATCGCGGCGATCTGATCCAAGTAATTCTTCTTTTGGAGTTGATACAGTTTTTATGGGCAGTACAGGTATGATCATTGTCCTGGTCATCTTTGTCTTGTTATCCGGATTCTTCTCGGCGTCGGAGACCGCATACTCCAGCGCTAGCGAGATCCGTCTGAAATCCATGGAGCAGGCCGGCAACAAAGCGGCAGGCCGCGCTCTGAGAATCATCGACGACTACGACGCGCTGCTGTCGACCATCCTGATCGGCAACAACATCGTGAACATCGGCGCTTCGGCCATCGCCACCGTGCTCTTCGTGCGGGCGATGGGCGACATCGGCGCCACCTGGTCCACGATCGTCATGACCGTCATCATCCTGATCTTCAGTGAAGTGACTCCGAAATCCATCGCCAAGGAGATGCCGGAGAGCTTCGCCATGACCGTCGGCCCTGTCCTGCAGGTCCTGATGATCCTGTTTTATCCCTTCAACAAACTCTTCGGCTGGTGGAAGCAGTTCATCGCCCGGCTCTTCGGCGTGAAGGCCGTGGAAGAGGTCACGGAAGGGGAGTTCCTGACGATGGTCGAGGAGGCCGAGAGCGGCGGCGGCATCGAACGGGAAGACACCGAGCTCATCCACAGTGTGCTCGAGTTCAACGATATCGAAGTGGCGGACATCTTCACGCCCCGCGTGGACGTGGTGGCCGTCTCTCTGCGCGCGCAGAAAGACGAGCTGGAGAAGGTGTTCCGCGAGAACGAATACTCCCGCATCCCGGTCTACGACGAGGACATCGACGACATCGTCGGCATCCTGCACCAGCGGGACTTCTTCGACAAGATCCTGTTCGGCGACCGGCGCCTGGAGGACGTCATCACGCCTGCCATCTTCGTCCCGCCCAGCATGAAGATCGCCCGGGTCCTGACCCTGCTGCAGTCCAAGCGGTCCCACATGGCCGTGGTCTCCGACGAGTTCGGCGGCACGGACGGCATCATCACGATGGAGGACATCCTGGAAGAACTGGTGGGCGAGATCTACGACGAACACGACGACGTGGAAAAAGACATCGTCAAGACCGGCCGGGACAGCTACATCGTGCGCTGCAGCACCGAGCTGGAGGACATGTTCGAGTACTTCGGCAAGGAAGTGCCGGAGTCCGAGTCCAACACCGTGGCCGGCTGGGTCATGGAACAGTTCGGGGAGATCCCGAAACGGGACGACGAATTCACTTACGAGAACCTGCTGATCTCGGTCCTGAAGACCGACAACCGGCGGGTCGAACAGATACGTGTGAGGGTACTGCCGGATGAGAAGCCTGACGATCGGGAAGAATGACGCGGATCAGCGGCTGGACAAGTTCCTGACCAAGAACCTGCCGAATCTGCCGCAGTCTCTGCTGTACAAGTACATCCGCAAAAAACGCATCAAGGTCAACGGCAGGCGGGCGGAGATCTCCACCCGGCTGCAGGAGGGCGATGTGCTCGACCTGTACATCAACGATGAGTTTTTTGAACCGACCGAGCCCGTGTACGACTTCCTGCACGCGGGCACCGCGCTGTCGGTCCTCTATGAGGACGAGGACCTGCTGGTCCTTGACAAGCCGGTCGGGCTCCTGTCCCATCCGGACGACCGGGAGTACATCGACACCCTGATCGGACGGGTCAAGCGGTATCTCTACGAGAAAGGGGAGTACGACCCCGCTGCGGAGCAGTCGTTCACCCCGGCCCTGGTGAACCGGATCGACCGGAACACCGGCGGCATCGTGCTGGCGGCCAAGAACGCAGAGGCGCTGCGGATCCTGAACCAGAAGATGAAGGACCGGGAGATCCACAAGTATTACCTGTGCGTCGTCCACGGCACGCCGGAACCCGCCGAGGGGACGCTGGAGGGATATCTCCGCAAAGACGAACAGAAGAACCGGGTGTTCGTCTCCAAAGAGCCGTCGCCCGGCGCCCGGACCATCCGCACGAAGTACAAGGTCCTGCGTTCCGAGCAGGGGATGAGCCTCGTGGAGGTCGAACTCCTGACCGGGCGGACCCATCAGATCCGCGCCCATTTCGCGAGCATCGGCTGCCCGCTGGTGGGGGACGGCAAATACGGGAACAATCAGAACAACCGCAGACAGGGTGGACGCCGCAAGCAGTTCCTCTATTCCTACAAGACGGTCTTCGACTTCACCACGGACGCAGGCCCCCTGGAGGCCCTGAACGGGAAGGTGTTCGAGGCGCCGCACGTGTGGTTCGCAGAGCAGTTCCCGGACTATCAGCTTTGAGAAATACGGCAGTCGTCTGCCGCCGGACCTGTTCCTTCGGGAGCAGGTCTTTTTGCGGATCCAAAAAGAACAAATGTTTGCTATTTACAATAAAAAATAGTATAATTACAATAGGTGTATCTCAGCAGGAGGAAACGATCCTATGACAACGAAGATCCTGGGGCATCGGGGCGCCAATCGCCGCGCTCCGCAGAATACGATCCCGGCATTTCGGGCGGCCATCGAACACGGCGCGGACGGCGTGGAGTTCGATGTGCAGATGTCCTCCGACGGGGTCCTCGTCATCTGCCACAACTTCACGGTGGACGCCACCTCGAACGGCACGGGGCGCATCGACGGGAAGACCTTCGCGCAGCTCCGCGCGCTGGATTTCGGCTCCTGGTTCTCCGCCGAGTTTACCGGGACACAGATCCCGACCCTGGAGGAGACCCTGGACTGCGTGAAGGACATGGAGGTCCTGAACGTCGAGATCAAACCCGCGGAAAAAGAACCGGACCTCGTGGTCCGGAAGACCTGGGAAACGGTCCGGGGGTTCGGGCTGCTGGACAAGACCATCTTCTCCAGTTTCGACTTCCGTCTCATGCGGATGCTCAAAGAGATCGACCCGAACGCCGTCTGCGGCCTGCTGTACGACCCGATGCCGGAGGAACTCTTCGACAAACGCCTCCTGCGCGGCCAGTTCCTGACCGTGGCGGAGGAATACGGTGCGGACGCCCTGCACCCGCACTATCTGCTGACGAACTTCCCGCGCGGCTACGTCCGCAAATGCCACGAGGCGGGCCTCATGGTCAACGTCTGGGGCGTCTCCAGAGAGAGCGAACTGGAGAAGTATAAAGAACGCAATTTGGACATCATCATCACCGACTGCATCTGACGAAAGGAGGGTCGCTGTGGACCGCTTCGATCTGCAATCCAAATTCCAGCCCACCGGCGACCAGCCGGAAGCCATCGCGGCCCTCGTGGAGGGCCTGAACAAAGGCTACAAAGAACAGTCCCTGAAGGGCGTCACCGGTTCCGGGAAGACGTTCACCATGGCCAATATCATCGCGCAGGTGAATCGCCCCACGCTGGTCCTGGCCCACAACAAAACGCTGGCGGCGCAGCTCTGCTCCGAATTCCGGGAGATGTTCCCGAACAACGCCGTCGAATACTTCGTCTCCTACTACGACTACTACCAGCCCGAGGCCTATGTGGCGGCCACGGACACGTACATAGAAAAAGACTCGTCCATCAACGACGAGATCGACAAACTGCGGCATTCCGCCACGCTGTCGCTGTCCGAACGGAGGGACGTC
>JAGACE010000025.1 GCA_017614275.1 Clostridia bacterium
ATAAACACATCTAAAGATTGAACGCAATTAATTAAGCACACGAATCAATCGTGCGGAAAGCATAGATGGAGGAACCCCGCATGGCCACCGACAAGAAACTGACCGACAAAGCCCTGGACCACGTCTCGGAAGACGAACTCCTGAAACTGGACAATCAGCTCTGTTTTTCACTGTATGTCTGCTCCAAGGAAGTCATCAAACGCTACAAGCCCCTGCTGGAGCCCTACGGTCTCACCTACACCGGCTACATCACCATGATGGCGCTGTGGGAAAAAGACAATGTGAACGTCAAGGAACTCGGCTCCCGCCTGTTCCTCGACTCCGGCACGCTGACTCCGCTGCTCAAGAAACTGGAAGCGCAGGGCTATGTCGAGCGCACCAGGGACCCGCGGGACGAGCGAAACATCATCATCCGTCTGACCGACAAGGGCCGGGACCTCAAAAACATGGCCGTCTGTGTCCCCCGCCAGATGCTCGAGGGGCTGGAGATCGGCAACATGAAGGCCGTCGTGCTCATGAAGACCCTCCACCAGCTCATGGACGCGTTCCAGGAGGACAACGAGAACGCCTGATCCGACAACGATAAAAACGACCACCGGAGCGGTGGTCGTTTCTTTTTTCAGTTGCTGACGCCGTGGTGGACCGTGTAACCGCCGGGGACCAGCACTTCAAAGGTATAGCCGTGGTCGAGGCACCAGCGGATCGTCTTGTCCATGGCGTTCACGGTATAGCTCTTGACATCGTGGCACAGGACGATGGACTTTTTCTGTTCTTTGACCGCTCTGACGATGTTCCTGTAGACCTCCTCGGAGGTATCGGCCCCGCCCGCGTCTCCGCAGGACACGTTCCAGTCATAGTAGGTCAGGCCCTTCTCCCCCGCCTGTCTGACGAGTTTGGTCATGATCCCGGACTTGTAGTTCCGGCTGACCGTATTCGAGCTCCCGCCGGGGAACCGGAACATGATCGTCGGCTTTCCGGTCTGCTTTTTGACCAGGTCGTTCATCCGGTTGAAGTCGGCCCAGTAAGCGGAGGTCGACCGGTAGATCCTGGAATAGTCATGGCTGTACGTGTGGACCGCCACCGCGTGGCCGGCCCGGTATTCTTTGGCGATGCACGCCTGGTAGTCCGGGCAGCAGTTCGTGACGAAGAAGGTCGCTTTGACCCCGTACTTGTCGAGGATGCCCAGCAGCTTGTCCGTATAGGGGCCGGGCCCGTCGTCGAACGTCAGATAGATGACCTTCGACCCGTCCGCTTTCTGCGTCGTTTTCTTCGCTGCCAAGGCTTTTTTTGTCGTCGAGGCCTTTTTCGTCGTGGTCTTCTTCGCCGTGGTCTTCTTTTGGGTCGTCGTTTTCCCGGACGTCGTGGCCTTCTTCGTGGTCGTGGTCTTTTGGGACGTCGCAGTCTTCTTCGCCGTTGTCGTTTTCTTCGCGGCCGCCGTTTTTTTCGCGGCCGTCGTCTTTTTGGTCGTCGAAGGTTTCTTCGTGGTCGTCTTTTTGGTCGTGGTCGTCGTCTTTCTGGTCGCGGTCTCTGTGGTCAGCTGCAGGACCTGCGTGGTCCGCACGGGCTCTTCTCCCCGCAGATCCCGGACGCCCCTGACGACGGCGCCGACCCCGATGCCGGCGGAGATCAGGACGAACAGCAGCGCCAGAAGGATGGCGATCGTGGTTCCGGTAAGGCGTTTCATAGGCAGGAAAAACTTCTTTCTAAGGTGGTCATTCGGTATTCTATTGTACAAATGAACTGCCCCGGGCGCAAGGTCCGGGGCAGTTTTTTTCGGGTTTTATTCGTCCACATCTTTGAAGTACCTGGGCTGTGCCCCTGCCTTCTGCGCTTTGATCAGATGGACGTCCAGGGCAAGGTACCCCGCGCCCATCGCCAGCAGGGCCAGGCCCACCGGGACGGCGATGAGGAACGCGCCCGCCACGTCCGAGGACAGCGCCACGATGCCGAGGACCACGAAGGCCGCTCCGGCGATCAGGACGCCGGCAAAGACGCCTTTGTTCTCCACGAAGCGTCTGGCCAGGAAGCCGATGAGCACCAGGGTCAGGCCGCCGAGGATCAGCAGGAGCCCGTACAGTACCGTGAGCACGCGGGATGTCCCGTCCGGATGCTGCAGGAACAGGGCGCCGAAGAGGATGTCTGCGATGGCGTTGAGCAGGACCGGGAACGCGAACAGCAGGAACCCGCCGAACACGAAATAGAAGATCGCGGTGACGATGCCGGTGACCAGCAGGACCAGGCCGATGATCGTGGCCACGGTGGAGACCGCTCCGACGGGCGAGGCGATGCACATGAGTCCGGCGGCGATCAGCAGCAGGCCGATGACCGCCAGGAAGATCTTGAATGCAGTTTTCATGACAGATCCCTTCCTTTCAGGAGTTCGTTCATCGCTATCTTACCATAATTATATCTTGATTGCTATGGAAAAGAGACATCAATATATGGTATAATTTATTGACTTTTTTCAGGAGGCTACGTTTCCATGGCAAATCTTGGATCCAACGCGGGCAAGGTCCTCATGAGGAACCGTCTGCCCGAGCAGCTGGTGTACGCGCAGATCACGGACGTGGAGTGGGAGCGCATCCACATGCACCTCACCGTCCGCATCGAGCCGTCCGAACGCTTTGACCGCAGCGTTCCGCTGGACTTCTATCTGGTGGCCGCCTATCTCAAAGCAAACGCGAAGTTCAAGGCGGAACTGCTCGACGAGAACACCTACCGGCTGTCCCTCAACGTGACGAACATGGGCGCTGTCATGTGTGTCCCGACCGGCACCTACACCATCTACGCCTGTCAGGGGACCGACATCCTCTGCGCCCCGGAAGTGGCGCCGGAACTGGCCCCGCAGCTGCAGGACAAGTCCCGCATGTTCCTTCACAACAACAAGACGAAGGGCTACTGCGTCAATTTCTCCGTCACGGAAGACGAAGAGGACCTGGGCATCATCCTGAACATCATGGATCTCTCCAAGTCCGGCCTGAAAGTCTTCAACGAGGACGACCGTCCCGACATCCGGCCCACCGGTCTGGCGAAGATCAAAAAGGATCTCCACAAGAGATACGTCAAAGCCGGCCGGAAGTTCATGATCTGGGACTACAACACCCTCCACGACCTGAACCGCCTCCTCCGCGGGAAGAACGCGAAGAAGACCATCCTGTTCATGAGCGAGCAGAGCGAGAAGCTCGGCACGAACATCATGAGCGTCGCCGACCGCATGGTGGAACGCGGCATGGACAAGGACTACGACCTGATCTACTCCGCCCGCGCCACCGTGGCCAATCCCCATTACGGCATCCCGAGCTGGCTGAAAGTCCTTCAGAAGCTGGCCAAAGCCGACATGGTCTTCCTGGACGACCACGCCCCCATCCTGGACTGGATCTACCTCAACGAGGACACCACCCTTGTCCAGCTCTGGCACGCGGGCGCCGGCTTCAAGTCCTCCGGCTACAGCCGCTGGGGCCACACGGGCTGTCCCGCACCGAACGGCTGCCATCGCCAGTACAAGTACGGCATCGCCGGCAGCCGGCACATCGCCCACTTCTTCTCGGAAGTCTGGGGCATCAACACCGAAAACGTCCTGCCCACCGGCATGCCCCGCATGGACGAGTTTCTGGACCCCGACTACCGGGCCGCCAAGGAAGTCGAGCTGCGGGAACAGTATCCGTTCATCAACGGAAAGAAGGTCATCCTGTTCGCGCCCACCTACCGGGGCAAGAACCACTTCGACGCCCACTATCCGTACCAGCTCATCGACTTTAAGCGGCTCTATGAGTTCTGCGGCGATGAATACGTCGTCCTGTTCAAGATGCACCCCTGGGTGTCCGAGGCCGTCCCCATCCCGAAGGGCATGGAAGACCGCTTCGCGGACGTCAACAAATACCCGAACATCAACGACCTGTTCTACGTGACCGACCTGCTCATCACGGACTACTCCTCCAACATCTTCGAGTTCTCCCTGATGCGCAAGCCCATGCTCTTCTTCGCCTTCGACGAGATCCAGTACTCATTCTCCCGGGGCTTCCACAGAGCCTATGAGGAGTCCGCTCCGGGCAAGGTCTGCCGCACGTTCGACGAGGTCATGACCGCGCTGGAGACCCGGGACTTCGATTACGAAAAAGTGGAAGAATACGTCGACGTCCATTTCGATTACATCGATTCCGGCGCCTCCGACCGGGTCATCGACTGGATCGTCCTCGGGAACATCCCGGAAGACATCCGGGCCGACATCCGCGCCGTCGAGGAAGACGTCGAACGGCTCCACTATCTTGACTTCTCCTCCCTCACCCCGGTCGATGAGACGGACGAGGAAGAAGAAAAGCAGGACACGCACGACTGAACCGAACCCCAAAGGAGGTTTCTGATATGAATATCGCTCTGATCTTTGCCGGCGGCAGCGGCGTCCGGATGGGCGCCGGCATCCCGAAACAGTTCCTGGAGATCAACTCCATGCCGGTCCTGGTGCACACGGTCCGCCTGTTCCAGTGGCATACCATGATCGACAAGATCTACATCTCCACGCTGGAGGACTACATCCCCTACGTGGAATCCCTCGTGGAGGAGTACCGCCTGAACAAGGTGGCCGACGTCATCCCCGGCGGGGCGAGCGCTCAGGACACCATCTACAATCTGCTGAAAAAAGCGGAATCCGAGAACCCCGACGACAGCATCGTGCTCCTGCACGACGGCGTCCGCCCGTTCGTCTCCTACGATGTCATCACCGAGAACATCGAGACGGCGAAGGAAAAGGGCAACGCCATCACCTGCACGCCCTGCTTCGAGACCATTCTTCTGAGCCACGACGGCGAAGGCGTCGACCAGGTCCCCTACCGGAAGGACACCTTCGCAGCCCAGGCGCCGCAGAGTTTCGTCCTGAAGGACATCATCGCCGCCCACGACCGCATCCGCGCGACGGAGACCGGCTATGAGAACATGGTGGACAACTGCACCATCTGTCATACCCTCGGCATCCCCGTCCACATGGTGGAAGGCAACCGGGGCAACATCAAAGTCACCACTCCGGAAGACGTGTACATGTTCCGCGCCCTGCTGCAGTACCGTGAGAACGAGCAGACCTTCGGCTTCGGTCTCACCAACGGCAACCGCACGAAGATCAACACCTTCCGCAAACCGAAAGAGGACTGATCATGACCGATTCCGTATTACGGGAAGACATCGCGTTCTGCGCGAAGACGCTGAAGGAAAACGGCCTGCTGGACGCTCTTTCCGGCAAGACGGTGTTCATCACCGGAGCCACCGGCCTCATCGGGAGCCAGCTGGTCCGCACGCTGCTGGAGGCGGATCGCCTCTATGACGTCGACATCCGTGTCGCGGCATTCATCCGCAACGAGCAGAAGGCACAGGCCCTGTTCGAGGATGTGCTGCCCTGTGAACAGCTGGAGTTTGTCGTCGGCGATTTATCCGCACCCGTCACGTACGAGGGCCCGGTAGACTACATCGTCCACGGTGCCAGCCCCACCGGCTCCAAGTACTTCGTCGAGCACCCGGTGGAGACCATCCAGACCGCTCTGTACGGCACGGACCGCCTGCTGCAGTTCGCCCGGAACAAGCAGATCAGCGGCATGGTCTACCTCTCTTCCCTGGAGGTCTACGGCGTGCCGGACGGCAGCCGGGAGACCATCACGGAGCAGGACTTCGGGACCATCGATCCCATGTCCGTCCGCAGCAGTTATTCCGAGGGCAAGCGCCTGGTGGAATGCCTCTGCGCCTCCTATGCCTCCGAGTACGGCGTGCCCGTCAAAGTGGCCCGCCTGTCCCAGACCTTCGGCGCCGGCGTGGAATACCACGACGGCCGCGTGTTCGCGGAATTCGCCCGCTGCCTCATGGAGAAAAAAGACATCGTGCTGCACACCGACGGCTCCACCGTCCGCAGCTACTGTTATACCGCCGACGCGGTCTGCGCCCTGTACACCATCTTGGTGAACGGTGTCAGCGGCGAGGCCTACAACGTCACCAACATGGACACCGCCTGCTCCATCCGGGAGATGGCGGAACTGGTCGCCGGACTGGAGCCCGAGGCCGGTGTGAATGTCCGCATCGAAGTCCCGGAGGACCTCTCTTCTTTCGGGTACAACCCGCAGATGGTCATCCGTCTGGACAGCTCCCGCCTGGAAGCCATCGGCTACCGCCCCTCCGTCGGGATGGAGGAGATGTTCCGCCGCACCATCCGCAGTATGCGAGAAAGGATCTGATCCCTTGTCCCCTGCCCGTCGAGACCCGCGATGGGACAACGCGAAATTCCTGCTGATCCTGCTCGTGGTCTTCGGACACGCCGTGGAGCAGGCCGGAGATCTCTACGACATCGACCGCAGCCTCTTCCTCTTCATCTACTCCTTCCACATGCCGGCCTTCCTGTTCATCTCCGGTCTGTTCTCCAAACGGACCGTCCAGGCGGAGCGGTATCCCTGGAAGAAACTGGTCCCCTTCGTGTTCCTCTGCCTCGTGCTGGGCGCCTTCCGGGACTGGTCCATCTGGCTGCGCAATCCCGACCACGGGTTCAGCTTTTACGACCAGAACAAGATCTCCTGGTTCATGCTGGCCCTGTTCGCCTGCTATTCCATCGCCTGGCTGCTCCGCAGGGTCCCGCCGAAGTATGTGCTTCCGGCGTCCCTTGCCGTGGGCCTGGCCATCGGCTATGTGCCGTTCATCAGCGAGGGCTTCGCCCTGTCCCGCATCATCGTGTTCTTCCCGTTCTTCTATGCCGGGTACATGCTGGACCGCAAGACCTTCGCAAGCTTTCTGGATCGGACGCCGGTCCGTCTTGCCGGAGGAACGCTCTTCCTGACCTGGTTCGTGCTCTGCTTCGTGCTGCTCGACAAGGTGTACCTTCTGCGGCGGCTCTTCACCGGGCAGAACAATTACGACGAGATCCCGAAGGCGCTGGGCGGGGGCGAGGTCCTGTACCGGCTCCTGGCCTACGCGATCAGCGCGCTGATCATCCTGGCCTTCTTCACGCTGGTGCCCCGGCGTCCCCACCGGTATTTCACCCGGCTCGGCGCCCGCACCCTGTCCGTCTACTTCTGGCACCTGCCGATCCTGGACATCCTGCTCCATACGCCGCTCCTGCAGTCCGCCATGGAAGTCTCCGTGGTCCTGCAGCTGGCCCTGGCCGTCGTGCTGACGTTCGCCCTGACCTATCTCTTCGCCATGCAGGTCTTCGTCACTCCGGTCAACTGGATGCTGGACCCCTGGTCCATACCCGCAAAACTGAAACAAAGAAAAAAAGACGTGTGACCGTTCACACGTCTTTTTCTTGATGTTGGATCAGAGCCGGCGCCGCAGGTCGGCGCGGTCGAAGGCCGCGGCCAGGAGGACGAACAGCACGATGCTGCCGACGGCCTGCACCGCGTTCGTGGCCAGGTCCGCAAAGGCGTAGGCCCGCGCCAGGACCCAGTCGGCGGCGAAGTAGCCGGCCAGAGTGATCGGCACAGAGGGCAGGGTCCACAGGATCGTCTTCCACGAGAAGAGCGGGGTCTCCCGCGGGGCCTTCCGGGCGAACAGCAGGACCGGGAGGGCGATGAGCGCCTTGATGAGCACGGTGGCCGGCAGATAGTTGAAATAGCCTCCGGCCACATCCGCCAGGCCCTCCCCCAGAGCGCCGACCAGCAGGGCCAGCGGGTCTCCGGTGGCCGCCGCGAAGAGCAGCACCAGCGCGTCGCCGAGGTGGATGTAACCGAGTCCGGTCGGGACCCGGATGAAGA
>JAGACE010000209.1 GCA_017614275.1 Clostridia bacterium
GCGTGAAGACCACGCTTGCCAACGTCCTCACCATGCTGAAAGTCAGCGTCCCGGACCACATGTAAGGAGACCGTCATGGCCAATTACAAGAAATCATCCCAGACGAGACGGATCATCACCGTCCTCATCGCCGGCGTGCTTCTGCTCGCCCTGCTGTTCGGAGGCCTGCTGGGCATCCGGAACCACCGCCGGGCCGTGCGCCAGGAGGCCGCCGAGAAGGCGCTGGCGGAAAAGACCGTCACCGTCACGTTCCCGGAGGGCACCACGGTGCTGGAAGTCGCGGAGAAACTGGAGGAGAACGGCGTCTGCAGCGCCGACGAGTTCGAGGCGCTCTGCACGCAGATCCCGCAGGGCTATGACCGCCTGTTCGAGGGCGTGACTCCGGACAACCGGGTCTTCGTCCTGGAGGGCTATCTGTTCCCCGACACCTACGACTTCCTGAAAGAGGAGGGCGCGGAGAAAGCGCTGTCCCGCTTCCTGAAGAACACGAACAGCAAGATCACGGACGACGACATCGCCAAGGCGAAAGCACAGGGCTACACGGTGGACCGCATCCTGACCCTGGCGTCCGTCATCCAGTCCGAAGCCTCCGATCCGAAGAACATGCCCATGGTGGCCAGCGTCTTCGCCAATCGCCTCAAGGAGGGCTCCGGCTTCGGCTATATCGGGTCCGACGTCACCCGCCACTACATCGAGCGGAAGATGAAGACCTACATCGAGGACAACGGCTTCGACTACAACGCGCTCTTCGGCGCGTACTGCACGAACGACGCGTACCAGTACAAGACCACCGGTCTGCCGGCGGGCCCCATCTGCAACGTGGGGCTGGACGCCATCCGGGCCGCGCTGGAACCGGCGGAGAGCAACTACTATTATTTCTTCACCGACAACGACTGGAACTATTACTACAACGAGACCCTCAGCGGCCACCAGAGCCAGTGGCAGAAGCTGGTGTCCGAAGGCAAGGCCGGAGGGAACACATGAAGAAGTTCGTCACCTGGAACGTCAACGGCATCCGGGCCTGCGTGAAGAAGGGTTTCGAGGAGAGCTTCCAGGCTCTGGACGCCGACATCTTCGCCCTGCAGGAGACCAAACTGCAGGAGGGCCAGCTGGACCTGTCCCTGCCCGGCTACCACCAGTACTGGAACTACGCCGAGAAGAAGGGGTATTCCGGGACGGCGGTCTTCACGAAGGAAGAGCCCCTGGCCGTCACCTGCGGCATCGGCAGCCCGGAGCACGACTGCGAGGGCAGGGCCATCACCCTGGAGTTCCCGGACTTCTTCTTCGTCACCGCCTATGTCCCCAACGCGCAGGACGGGCTGAAGCGCCTGCCCTACCGCATGGACTGGGAGGACCGGCTGCGGGAGTATCTCTCGGAGCTGGACCGGACGAAACCGGTCTTCTACTGCGGCGACCTGAACGTGGCCCATGAGGAGATCGACCTGAAGAACCCGAAGTCCAACCGCGGGAACGCTGGCTTCTCCGACGAGGAGAGAGGGAAGTTCACCGACCTGCTGGATGCGGGGTTCACCGATTCGTTCCGGCACCTGTATCCGGACGTCACCGGCGTCTATTCCTGGTGGTCGTACCGGTTCAACGCGAGAGCGAACAACGCGGGGTGGCGCATCGACTACTTCGTCGTCTCCGACCGCGTAAAACAGAACATCAAAGACGTCATCATCCACAACGAGATCTTCGGTTCCGACCACTGTCCGGTCGAGCTGCAGATCGACATCTGAACAAGAGGCACCCATGAACGAGATCCAATTCACGACCGAAGTCTCCTCCGACATCCCGCAGGATATCCTGGCCGAACGCAAGGTCGGCACGGTCCCGCTGCAGGTGACCCTGGAGGGGAAGGAATACAAGGACGGGGAACTGTCCAACCGGGAGATCTATGACATCTTCCGGGGCAGCAAGGCGCTGCCGAGCACCTCGGCGGTCTCCGTCGGAGACTACCAGGACCTGTTCCGCCCGTATCTGGCGGAGGGGAAGACCGTCATCCACGTGGCGATGAGCTCCGGCATCTCCTCCACCTACCAGAACGCGTGCATCGCCGCGGAGGACCTGGAGGACGAGGGCAGGGTCTACGTCATCGACGGCAAGGGCCTGTCCCAGGCCACGAGCATCCTGGTCTACAAGGGTCAGGACATGGCCGCGGAAGGAAAGAGTGCGGAAGAGATCGTCGCGGCCCTGACCGCGATGGTCCCGCAGCTGGACTCCTCCTTCGTCATCACGAACCTCGACTTCCTGAAACACGGCGGCCGGTGTTCCACTCTGGCGGCCCTCGGCGCCAACCTGCTGAAGCTCAAGCCCATGATCAACATGGACGGCGGCTCCATGTCCACCGACAAGAAGTACCGGGGAAAGGACGAAGAGGTCTATTTCCAGTTCCTGGCGGACCGCTTCCCGGAGGGCAGCGCATACGACCACGAGTACGTCTGCGTGTCCCACGGACTGGTGGACGAAGCCATCCTGAACAAGGCCGTCTCCACCCTGAGGAAGAAATACAAGTTTGAAAACGTCATAGTCAACGATGTCGGCACGGTGATCTTCGCCCACGGCGGACCCGGCTGTTTCGGCGTCTTTTTCCTCAAACGACCCCAAAGCTGAGCAGAGAACAAAGGAGAATAGCAATGAAACTCACGAAGAAACTGCTGGCAGTCCTGACCGCACTGGTCATGGCGATGAGCCTCTGTGTGCCCGCGCTCGCGGCCCCGTCCGACGAGACCACCACGGCGGCCCCGTCCACGACCCGTCTGACCACCAGCGCCGAGACCTCCGACGAGGCCATCGCCCTCGCCACCTCCGACAACAAGGATGAGGAAGAGGACGAAGACCGCCCGGTCGACGAGATCATCACCAGTTACAACAACCACAACGGCCGCGTCCTCAGCGTGGCCCGCGCCGGCTATCCCCGCCTGGCTCCGGAAGACTCCCTGACGGGCCTCAAGTACTGCGTGGACAACGGCGTGGACATCATCTCCGTCTCCGTCCAGATGACCAAGGACAAGGGCCTGGTCCTGCTGGAGGACGAGACCCTCGACCGCATGCTGGTCGACCGCGCGGAGGGCGGCGCCGCGAAGGGCAAAGTCTCCGACTACACCATGGAAGAACTGCAGACGAACTTCTATCTGCGGGACGGCCACGGCGGTGCCCGCCGGGCCACCAAGGAGACCGTTCCCGGCCTGCACGACGCTCTGGA
>JAGACE010000210.1 GCA_017614275.1 Clostridia bacterium
CCGGTCCTGCGGATCCTGTACGTCGGCACCAACGCGGAATCCTCCATCACGATCTCCGCTCCCTTCGTGGCGATCTACGGATTCTTCGCTCTTTTGCTGTCCATCTCCACGCCCATCACGAACATGCTGCAGGCCATCGGACGGGCCGACGTCCCGCTGAAGGCCCTTGCGGTCGGCGCCACGCTGAAGATCCTCTGTGACTTCACGCTCTGCGGCATCCCGTCCATCAACATCAAAGGCGCCCCGGTCGGGACCATCATCTGCTATGTGTACATCGTCACGCACAACCTCATCGTGCTGCTGAAGCAGACGAAGGTCAAAGTCGACTGGGTCTCTGTCCTGCTGAAGCCCTTTGCCGCCGGCGCGCTGGCCGGGGGAGGAGCCCGGCTCATCTACCTGGTATTCATGAAGATCCTTCCGGTCGGTCTCGAGGGTTCCCGCAACGCGAATTTCACCTGGGCCACGCTCCTTGCCATCTTCGGCTCCGTGTTGCTCTGGCTGGTTTTCCTCGGCGTGCTCCGCGTTTTGAAGCGCGAGGACATCGAGAGCCTGCCAAAAGGCAAAAAAATGGCGAAATTACTTGCAAAATTGCATGTTATCGGGTAAAATCTAAATGATAGTTATGTGACTCACACATAGCCAATTATCAAGAATTTTTGGAGGACTACACTATGAATAAGACTGATCTTGTCAATGCTGTTGCAGCAGAAACCGGTTTCACCAAGAAAGACGCTGAAAAAGCAGTCGCTTCCGTTCTGGATCAGATCACCGAGGCTCTCAAGGCCGGTGACAAAGTCCAGCTCGTCGGCTTCGGTACCTTCGAGGTCCGCAACCGCGCCGCCAAACAGGGCCACAACCCCAGAACCGGCGAACCCATGACCGTTCCGGCTTCCAAGCTGCCCGCATTCAAGGCTGGCAAAGCCCTCAAGGACGCTGTCAAATAATCATAGCGAATCATCTTTCGGGAGGAACGTCTTTCCACGTTCCTCCCGCTTTTTTCAGGAGGAACACATGAGACTCGACAAATATCTGAAGGTCTCTCGGCTCGTCAAGCGCCGGACCGTCGCCAACGAGCTCTGCGACGCCAAACACGTCACGGTCAACGGCAAAGTGGCCCGCGCGTCCTACAACGTCAAGGAAGGCGATGAGATCGAGATCACCATGGGCAGCCGCGTCATCCGCGCGAAGGTCCTCTCGGTGCTCGAACACGCTACCAAAGAGACCGCAGGGGATATGTATCAACTTCTCTGATTTGATAAAAACCACTTTACAATGCTTGCGTTTTGACAGGCTATCCCATATAATTTTTTATGATTTGTGGAATTGGAGAAATATCTTTACGAAAGGGAGGTCCCGACATTGGCCACTCAGCGCAGCCGATCCGTCAGGAACGGGAACAAGAGTTTCCTTCTGACGCTCGCCAGCATCGCTTTGCTGGGATACTTTGTCATTTCCCTTGTATCCCTTCAATTTCAGATCAGGGAGAAGACCCAGGAAGTGGAAGCGGCTCAGCAGACTCTGGCCTCGGCGCAGGCAGAGAATGAAGAGCTGAAAGAGCTTGCCCGGGAAGAGGACGAGAAGACGTACATGGAACGTATCGCCCGAGACGTCCTCGGCTATGTCCTGCCGGGAGAGAGTGTCTATTACGACGTCTCCACCAGCAGTTGAGCGATTCAGAGGGGGAAATAATCGCATTTATGTCCATCGCAGTAGGAGAAATTTTAGAGGGGAAAGTCACCGGACTCACCAAGTTCGGCGCATTCGTCAGTCTGCCTGACGACCAGGTCGGCATGGTCCACATCTCGGAGGTCTCCACGTCCTTCGTCAAGGATATCGCCGATTTCCTGGAACGGGGCCAGGAGGTCAAAGTCAAGGTCCTGAGCATCGACGAGAACAACAAGATCAGCCTGTCGCTCAAGCAGGTCCCGGAGAACGAACAGCTCATCCGGAGCCATGCCGGAGAAGGCGGCAAGCCCGGCAAGGAGCGTGCGGAAAAGAAACGCTCTGCGCCCAACGTCTGGCAGGGCCAGAAGCCCAAGTACGAAGAGGGCCAGGAACTGACCTTCGAAGAGATGATGTCGAAGTTCAAAGCCCAGTCCGACGACAAACTCACCGATCTCAAACGCGCTACGGAATCCAAGCACGGCGGGTTCTCCCGTCGGGGCGGGAACAAGCGCTACGGCTGATCGCGCAAAGAAGAAGAATCCACCGGAGTATTTCTGTATGCTCCGGTGTTTTTATGCTATAATGAGGTTGTAAGTATATATTTTTAGGAGGATCCATCCATGAAAACCACGATCGTTGGCAGAAAATGCACGCCGAAAGAGTCCTTCAAGGACCATGCCGATAAGAAACTCGCGAAGATCGACAAGTTCTTCGGCGGGGAAGGCACGGCGAAAATCACTGCTTCCGTGAATAAAAATAACACCACCACCGTCGAACTCACGGTCCAGGAAGGCGGCCTCGTCTTCCGCTCTCAGGCCTCGGACCGCGACATGACCAACGCGCTCGACAAATGCGTGGACAACATGATCCGCCAGATCCGCAAGAACAAGACCAAGGTCGAGAAGAAACTGAAGTCCGGCAACTTCGACGCCCTCATCCCGGAGGCTCCGGTCGAGGAAGAGGAAGAAGAGTACAAGATCGTCCGTCAGAAGAACATCGTCATCAAACCCCAGACCGTGGACGAGGCCATCCTGCAGATGAACCTGCTGGAGCACGACTTCTTCCTGTTCGAGAACATCGACACCGGCGACGTCAACGTCGTCTATGTCCGGAAGGAAGGCGGCTACGGCCTCCTGGAGCCGGAGAAAGAATAACGCATGACCATGCAATTCGTCGTTCCATGCCTCATGGGCGTGGAAAGCCTGATCGCCAGGGAACTGCGCGACCTCGGCGCGGAAGACGTCCGTGCGGAGAACGCCAGGGTCCTGTTTGCGGGCGATGAACACATCCTCGCCCGTGCCAACATCTGCTTAAGACACGCGGAAAGAATCCAGATCCTTCTGGGTTCTTTTCATGCGGAGACCTTTGAGGACCTGTTCCAGGGCGTCAAGGCGCTGCCCGTGGAAGACTGGGTGGGGAAGGACGACGCCTTCCCGATCAAAGGTTATTCCCTGAATTCCAAACTCTTCAGCGTCCGGGACTGTCAGGCCATCATCAAGAAGGCCATGGTCGAACGTCTGAAGACCGTCTATCAGGTGCCCTGGTTCTCCGAGACCGGCGTCACCTATCAGTTCCAGTTCTCCATCCTGAAGGATGAAGTGAGCATCGTGCTGGACACCACCGGCTCCGGCCTGCACAAGCGCGGGTACCGCCTGCAGGCGAACGACGCCCCCATCAAAGAGACGATGGCTGCCGCTCTGGTCGATGTGGCCCGAGTGCAGAACTACCACACGCTCTACGACCCGCTGTGCGGCTCCGGGACCATCCTCATCGAAGGGGCTCTGAAGGCCCTGAACATGGCGCCCGGCGTCAACCGGCATTTCTCCGCGGAACAGTTCCCGCAGATCTCTGCGGACGTCTGGGAAGAAGAGCGGGAACGGGCGCGCAGCCTGGTCGACACCGACTGCAGCTTCCACGCGTACGGGTCCGACATCGACCCGGAGTCCATCGCCATAGCAAAGGAGAACGCGAAGCGCGCCGGCGTGGCGGACCGCATCACCTTTGAAGTCCGGGACCTCAAAGACTTCGAGAAGAAGTCGGACCGCGGCACCATCATCTGCAACCCGCCCTACGGCGAGCGGCTGATGGAAGTCAAAGAGGCAGAGGAGCTCTACCGGACGATGGGTCAGGTCTTCCCGCGGGAACGCGGCTGGGCCAGTTACATCATCAGTCCCTCCGAAGACTTTGAGCGCCTGTTCGGCCGCAGAGCCGACAAACGGCGCAAGTTATATAACGGCATGATCAAGTGCCAGTACTACATGTATTTCAAGACCAACGACTGAAGAAGGAGTCCACGTTCCATGGCATCGAAAATGAAGTCTTTGTATGTCTGCCAGAACTGCGGCTACGAGAACCCCAAATGGTATGGAAAATGTCCCCAGTGCGGGGAATGGGATACCATGCAGGAGGAACTCCGCGTCACGGACCGTTCTGCTGCCGCCCGGGCATCCGGTGTGGGCGGCGGGGCCCGCGGCGTCGCGCAGAAGATCTCGGAGATCGAGACGGTAGGGGAGCATCGGTACCATACCGGGCTGTCGGAGTTCGACCGCGTCCTGGGCGGCGGGATCGTCAAAGGATCCGTCGTGCTGCTCTCGGGCGATCCCGGCATCGGGAAATCGACCATCCTGCTGCAGATCTGCCAGACCCTCGGCGCCGAGGAGACCGTTCTCTATGCCTCCGGCGAGGAGAGCCCGCACCAGATCAAACTGCGGGCCGACCGGCTGGGCGTGGACACCGAGAACCTTTTAGTGCTGTGCGAGACCGACGTGGAGGTCATCACCGAACAGGTGAACGCGAAGAAACCGGACATCGTCATGATCGACTCCATCCAGACGATGACCTTGTCGGAGCTCTCGTCGTCGGCCGGCAGCATCACACAGGTGCGGGAATGCACCAACCTGCTGCTGCGCACAGCCAAACAACTCGACATCCCGGTCATCATCGTGGGACACGTCAACAAGGACGGCAACATCGCCGGTCCCAAGGTGCTGGAGCACATCGTGGACACGGTCCTGTACTTCGAAGGCGAGAAGAACTATTCCTACCGCATCCTGCGAGCCGCCAAGAACCGGTTCGGCTCCACCAACGAGATCGGCGTCTTTGAAATGATGGACCAGGGCCTGCGGCAGGTCGAGAACCCCTCCAAAATGATGCTGGAAGGCCGTCCGGCCAACTCCAGCGGGTCCTGTGTGGCCTGTGTCATGGAGGGCATGCGGCCCATCCTGGCGGAAGTCCAGGGGCTCGTCACCAACACCAGCTTCGGCAACCCCCGCCGCATGGCGAACGGCTACGACTACAACCGGCTGAACGTCATCCTCGCGGTCCTCGAAAAGAGGGGAGGGTACTACTTCTCCAACATGGATGTGTACCTCAACGTCATCGGGGGCATCAAACTCTTCGAACCGGCCGCCGACCTGTCGGTCGCGCTGTCGCTGGTCTCCTCGCTGAAGGAAGCCGTCGTCCCCGACGACGTCCTGGCGTTCGGAGAGATCGGCCTGGCAGGGGAGATCCGCGCTGTCGGGTTCTGTGAACAGAGGGTGCGGGAGGCGATCCGCCTCGGGTTCAAAAAGATCATCATCCCGAAAGACAACCTGAAGAACATCTCGAAAGAAACCATGGCCGAGGCTGAGATCATCGGCGTGCAATACATCGCCCAGGCGTTCCACGCGGCGCTTTGAACGGAGGTAACGATATGTATACCAGAGAAGACGTACTGACATTCGTGGAAGAAGAGGATGTCAAATTCATCCGTCTGATGTTTGTCGACATTTTCGGCGTCCAGAA
>JAGACE010000211.1 GCA_017614275.1 Clostridia bacterium
GGTGTAGGCGGGCCGGAGGACGACCGGGTAGCCGAGTTCGTCGGCGATGGACAGGGCTTCTTCCACGGAATAGGAGATCTCCGAACGGGCCATCTCGATGCCGAGGGCATTCATGGTCTTCTTGAACTCGATGCGGTCTTCGCCGCGCTCGATGGCGTCGACCTGGACACCGATGACCTTGACGCCGTACTTGTCCAGGATGCCTTCCTTATAGAGTTCGGACGCCAGGTTCAGACCGGACTGACCGCCGAGGTTCGGCAGCAGCGCATCGGGGCGCTCCTTCGCGATGATCTGCTCGAGGCGATCGACGTTGAGGGGCTCGATGTACGTGACGTCAGCCATTTCCGGGTCCGTCATGATGGTGGCGGGATTGGAGTTGACGAGCACGATCTCGTACCCGAGGCTGCGAAGCGCTTTACACGCCTGCGTACCGGAGTAGTCGAACTCACAGGCCTGGCCGATGATGATGGGGCCGGAGCCGATGATGAGTACTTTGTGGATATCTGTTCTCTGCGGCATACGAAGTCCTCCAGTTCCTTCATGTCAAATTATCGTGTAATACTATACCATAATTCCATGGACAAGAAAATAAAAAATGCGGTGGCAGTTTCGAGAAAATTTTCCCTATTGCAAAACGAGGATTTGGTCACTATGATAGAAGCAGAAAACATGCTATTTCTCAAGGAGTCTGTCCTATGAAATATAAACTTCTGACATTCATCGCCCTCCTGACCGCCACGGTCCTGCTGCTGACGGGCTGCCAGCCCAAAAACAACAGCGAAGACCCCGCGGCGGAGATCGCCTCCTATTCCGGTTACAGCAACATCCCCGACTACGGGAATCTGTCCGGCGCCAAGTCCGACGAGACGCTGGCGAAGGCAGCTGCCGCCCGGCTGAACGTGGACCCGGAGACCGTCCTCGCCTACCCGCTGGACGAGAGCTCCGCGGCGTTCATCGACACCTGGCAGCAGGAGCTGGATGCCCGCGGCTTCGTGAGCAGCGCGGACCTGGAGGAAGGCGGCAACACCGTCACCTGGTACTCCGAAGACAGAGACATCGGCGTGGTCACCGGCTACATGGATACGGACCAGAAAGACGGCATGGACGCCCTGGTCGTCATGCTCGTCGGCAAGGACGCCCAGGAGCAGTACCTGAACATCGACTACGAGACCGTGCAGGAGACCTGGAGCAACGCCAACAACGGCGCCAGCCACTACATCGACGAGAAGAAGATCTACGGCTTCGGCTATGTCGGGTCCTCTTATGAAGGGTTCCTGGCAAAGAACACCGACAGCTCCGACCCGGTCCTGCTGGTGGAGGACGTGAAGCCGAAGTTCGTCCAGGAAGTCGACAAGACCGTGTACGCGTACCTCCCGGGGCACATCGTCAGTTACGACACGAAGGAAAAGGACCCGGAAGAGGCCGTCACCACCCTGCTGGACGTCAAGGCGAAGTCCCTGCAGTACTATAACGACAAACTCTATTACACCACGAAGAACGGTCTGTTCCAGGCCGAGCCGGACGGGACCGACGCGGTCAAGCTCACCGGGAAAGCCATGGAGAACGCCTACCTCGTGGGCGACAAAGTCTACTACCGCGACAAGGAAGACAACAACACCGAGCACGTATACAGCCTGCTGACCGAGGCCGACACCCGCATCACCGAGGAGAGCGTCTCCAGCTTCTTCCTCGGCAGCAAAGGGTACGCCTACTACATCACCGAACGGGAAGTGACCGCGGAAGAGCCGGAGGAGGACGCGGAGGAAGCCGCCACCGAAACGGCTTCTGACGAAGAGACATCCGAGGAGACAGCCGCCGAGGAGGAGACCACCGAGGCCTCTGAGGAGGAGCCCGAGACCGCCTTCATGCTGGTCCGCATGGCTCTGAAGAACGGCGAGACCACGGAACTGGCCACGGTCCTCGAAGGCACCGGCCTCGTGGGCATCGACGGCAAAGTCTACTTCGTCTCAGACGAGCACAACGGGCAGATCTACAGCGTCTCCAAGAGCGGTTCCACCCCGAAGCGGGTCACCCGCGACGAAGACTGCCGGAACCTGATGACTTTCCACGACATGATCGTCTATTACGACTATGACGATGAGACCGCCGAAGGGCTCGAGCACATCTACATCAGCACCACCGACGGCTTCATGAAGAGCGACATCCTCAACTGAATCAGAGAAAAGCGCCGGCCTGCCGGCGCTTTTTTTAGTCCGAGTTGTGGTATAATGGTTCGAACTCTGTTGGAGGATGATCCTGATCTATGATGAATCAACTGTATCACGGCCGTCCCGCCGACGCGGACGGGCGGCTGGAGAAAGAGCGGCGGGTCTATGACTTCCTGGATTCGCTGGGCATCGAATACGACTGTGTGGACACCGAGCCCGCCACCACCATGGAGGTCTGTGCCGAGATCGACCGGTTCCTGGCCCCCGCGGTCATCTGCAAGAACCTGTTCCTGTGCAACCGGCAGCAGACAGACTTCTATCTCCTCATGATCAAAAACGACAAAAAGTTCAAGACGAAGGAGATCTCCGGGCAGCTGGGCGTGTCCCGCCTGTCCTTCGCCGACGCGTCCTTCATGGAAGAGTTCCTGGACATCGAACCGGGCGCCGTCAGCGTGCTCGGACTGATGAACGACAAGGAGAACCGCGTCCGGCTGATCGTCGACGAGGACGTCCTGAAAGCCGAATGGTTCGGCTGCCATCCCTGTGTCAACACGACCTCCATGCGCATGAAGGTCTCCGATGTTTTCGGACCGTTCCTGGAAGCGGTCCGGCACGATTACACGACCGTCCATCTGGTCGGAGAAGAAGAGGTGTGAAATGAGTCAGCCGCAGAAACGATCCGAACCCCGGCGCCGGGAGAGCGCCTTCACCCAGACCAAGCGGAAGCAGGGCGTCCGGCGGCCCGCCGCCGAGGAGCGCCCGGTCAGACAGACCAGGCAGGTCAAACAGACCGGTCAGACGCAGGCCCGGCAGGTCGCGAAGACGAAGTCCTCCGAGCCCCGCCGGCAGAAGCCGCCGAAGAAAGCGATGTCCGCGCAGCAGAAGCGCCGCATCCTGTCTATCGCCCTGGCCGCTCTGCTGCTCATCGCCGTCCTGGCCCTGGCCATTTTCGGCATCCGCTCCTGCTCCAATAAAAAGGCCGACAACGGCGGGAAAGACGCCGCTGTCTCGTCCGAGCAGAAGAACTCCGGTCTGGTCACCGGGAAACCCGCGGAAGCCACCCTTCTGAGCTCCGGCGACTACCTGATCCACAAGGAGATCTTCACGAACGTCCAGACCGGCAGCGGCTCCTGGGACTTCGACTCCATCTTCTCCAACGTCAAAGACGAGATCTCCGCCGCGGATTACGCGATCTGCAACTTCGAGTTCGCCATCACCGAGGGCACCAACTACAACTTCTATCCCCACTTCCGTCTGCCCGCCGCCACGGCGGACGCCCTGAAGAACGCGGGCTTCGACTTCCTCGTCACCGCCAACAACCACTGCGGCGACGACCGGGAAGACGGCCTCTACCGCACGGTGAAGATCCTTCGGGACAAGGGCTTCAAGACCACCGGCACCTTCGAGAAGCCGGATGAGAAAAAGTACGCCGTGGTGGATGTCAATGGCATCAAGATCGGCATCGTCAACTACACCTTCGGCACCATCGACGACCAGGGTCTGAAGGCCCTCAACGGCAACGCGCCATTGGACGCAAACGCCTCGCAGTGCGTCAACGTCTTCCAGAACGAGAAGCTGGATCAGCTCTATTCCGAACTGGAGCAGATCACCAAAGCCATGAAGAAGGACGGCGCGGAGGCCACCATCGCCTACATGCACTGGGGCAACGAGTTCCAGCTGAGCCAGACCCCCGTCCAGGAGGAGATCGCGCAGAAGCTCTGTGACCTCGGGTACAGCGCCGTCATCGGCGGCCATCCCCACGTCATCCAGCCTGCCGCGGTCCTGACGAGCGACAGCGGCAACCGGACCTTCTGCATCTACTCCACCGGCAACCTGGTCTCCAACCAGCGCCGCGAGTACATGTCCGCCTCTCCGAACGGATACACCGAAGACGCCATCTTCGTCTACACCACCTTCAAGAGGGACAACGACGGCAAGGTCACGCTGACCAAGGTCGACTACACTCCGCTGTGGATGGACAAGTACGGCGCGAACGGCCGCCAGAACTACCGGCTCGAGCCCTGCAAAGGCGATTCACTCACCGCCTCCCAGCAGTCCTCGAAGAACCGCACCGACGGCCTCGTTGCCGAAGGCTTCCGGGCCTGGAACCAATAAACGAACACAAAAAAACAGCCCGACTCCGGTCGGGCTGTTTTTGTTTCGGGTTTACAGCAGGGCGAGGGCGATGCACAGGCACAGTTCCGCGACGCCGTTCGTCCCCTGTTCGATCCAGTTGGACTTCGGATCGGAAGAGTCCAGTTTCTTCGCGAAGAAGCCCATGAGGCTCATGCCGAAGAACCAGAACGCGAAGAAGACGACGGACGCGGGGCCGATGTTCGCGAACGCCGCTTTCAGTTCGGCCCGGCTGAGGATGCAGCCGATGACGATCAGCAGGAAGCCGACGCCCATGACGGGGCCCATCTGCTGATACATCCAGTAGACGTTCTTCTGTTTGGCGGCCACGATCATCTTCCACAGGACCTTGATGGCCCCGCCGAGGAAGACGAGGAAACCGCCCAGCATGATCAGCGGACTGAAGCCGGCCTTCATGCCCAGA
>JAGACE010000212.1 GCA_017614275.1 Clostridia bacterium
CACCATGGGACAGGGCAGGCAGCCCTCCCGCTCCCGGGCCTTCAGCCGCAGGATGCCGGTGGTGGTCTCCTCGCAGCCTCCCAGGAGGCAGTCCCCGTATTCGGCACAGTCCCCGCCGATGAGGTTGATCAGATCCCCGCCGTCGTCGATGAGGACGTGGGGATGACACTTCAGGGTCTCCCGGAGATGTGCTTCATATTCCTCCGGCGTGGCCCCGTGCCAGGCATAGACGTTCAGGCCGGCTTTGACCAGCGCAGCCGCCACGTCGTCCTGGGTGGACAGGGGATTCGAGCCGGTCACGAACATCTCGGCGCCGCCGGCGGCCAGGACCTTGCACAGGTAGGCCGTCTTTGCCTCCAGGTGGATGGAGAGGGCGATACGCTTCCCGGCGAAGGGCTTTTCCGCGGAAAAATCCTCTTCCAGGCTGCGCAGCAGCGGACAGTTCCGCCGCACCCATTCGATCTTGTTCTCTCCGGACGGAGCCAGCTCGATGTCACGGATCATACTCATGTCTGCGTTCTCTCTTTCTAGTTGGATCTTCAGGTTTTGGTTACCAGAATAATGGTATGCCCATCCCCCTGGATTGTCAACGCTGTCCGGGCGCTTTCGAAGGCGTGTTTACGCCTCGAGCTGACGGATCAGATTGACCATCTCGATGGCGGAGCAGGCCACGTCGTAGCCTTTGTTGCCGGACTTGGTGCCGGCCCGCTGGATGGCCTGTTCGATGTTGTCCGTGGTCACGACGCCGAAGAGGGTCGGGACGCCGGTGGACAGTTCGACCTGCGCGATGCCCTTGGAGACTTCCGCGCAGACATAATCGTAGTGGGACGTATCGCCGCGGATGACGGCGCCGAGGCACAGGACCGCGTCGTATTTGCCGGACTCGGCCATCTTCTTGGCGACGACCGGGATCTCGAACGCGCCGGGCACCCAGGCCAGGGTGATGTCGTCCTCTTTCACGCCGTGGCGGAGCAGGGCGTCTTCCGCGCCTCCGATGAGTTTCGAGACGATGAATTCGTTGAAACGGGCGGCAACGATGGCGATCTTCGCGTTTTTCGCGACTACAGTTCCTTCAAAAGTCTTCATGATTCAGTCCTCCTTGTATTCTGTCATGTGATGCATTTTCTGTTGTTTGGTGAGCAGGTATTTGAAATCGTGGGGCGAGGCCTTGATCTGGATGGGCACCCGCTCTTCGATGGTGATGCCGTAGGGTTCGAGCCCGGTGATCTTCGCCGGGTTGTTCGTGAGCAGCCGCAGCCGGCGGGCGCCGATGTCCCGGAGGATCTGCGCGCCGACCCCGTACTCCCGCATGTCCGCCGGGAAGCCGAGTTTCAGGTTCGCCTCCACGGTGTCGTAGCCCTGCTCCTGGAGCTCATAGGCCTTGAGTTTGTTGAGCAGGCCGATGCCTCTGCCCTCCTGGCGGAGGTAGACGATGACCCCTCTGCCCTCCTCGGCCACCTGTTTCATGGCCTGGTGGAGCTGATCGCCGCAGTCGCAGCGGGAGGACGCGAACACATCGCCCGTCAGGCATTCGGAGTGGACCCGGCAGAGGACCGGTTCGCCGTCCGCCACGTCGCCCATGACCAGGGCCACGTGCTGTTCGCCGTTGACGGAGTTGCGGTACCCGAAGATCTTGAAGTGGCCGTATTCCGTGGGCAGGTCGGCGTCCGCTTCCCGGAGGACCAGGCTCTCGTTGTTCAGCCGGTACTTGATGAGGTCCGCGATGGTGATGGCAGTGATGTCATACTTCTCCGCGAACTGCAGCAGTTCGGTGGTCCGCATCATGGTGCCGTCGTCCCGCATGATCTCGCAGCAGAGGCCGGCGTCCTTCAGCCCGGCGATGCGCATGAGGTCCACGGTGGCCTCCGTGTGGCCGGACCGGACCAGTACGCCGCCGTCCTTCGCCCGCAGCGGGAACATGTGCCCGGGGCGGCGGAACTCGTGGGGCTGTACGCCTTCTTCCACGGTCTTCAGCGCCGTCACGGAGCGCTCCACCGCGGAGATGCCTGTGGTCGTGGACATGTGGTCGATCGACACGGTGAAGGCGGTCTCGTGGTTGTCGGTGTTCGCCGCCACCATCTGGGTCAGTCCCAGCGCGTCGCAGCGCTCTCCGCTCATGGGCATGCAGATGAGGCCCTTGGCGTGGACTGCCATAAAGTTGATGTTCTCGGTCGTCGCGAATTCCGCGGCGCAGATGAGGTCTCCCTCGTTCTCCCGGTCCGGGTCATCCACGCAGAGGATGAGTTTCCCGGCCCGCAGGTCTTCGACCGCCTGTTCGATGGTCGCAAATTCTCTCGGCATAATGATTTCCTTCTTTCTCAAAATCCGTATTCCCGAAGGAAGGCTTCGGTGATCCCGGACGTTGGTTCTTCTTTGGCTGCCGGACTGGCCGGCTGATACGGGAGCAGCAGTTTCTCCACATACTTCCCGACGACGTCGCACTCGAGGTTCACGGTGCTCCCGACGCCTTTGGATGAAAGGTTCGTGACGGCTCTGGTGTGCGGGATGATGGAGACCCGGAAGCTCTCGTCGTCCACCGCGGCGACCGTCAGGGAGATGCCGTCGATGGCGATGGACCCCTTCTCCACGATGTATCGGAGCAGCTCCGGTCCGGTCTGAACGGTGTACCAGACCGCGTTGTCGTCCTGCCGGAGTTCCGTCACGGTCCCGGTGCCGTCGATGTGCCCGGACACCATGTGGCCGCCGAACCGGCCGTCCGCCGGCATGGCCCGCTCCAGGTTCACCGGGCTCCCGGGTGACAGATCGCCCAGCGAGCTGCGGGACAGGGTCTCAGACATGACGTCCGCCGTAAAATACGTGGCGCCGAGTTCCGTGACCGTCAGGCAGACCCCGTTGGTCATGATGCTGTCCCCGACCCGGGTACCGTCCAGAACGGTCCGCGCCCCGATGGTCAGGACCGCGCCGCGGGCGCCCCTGCGGATGCTCTGCAGCGTGCCCACCTCTTCCACTAATCCTGTGAACATGGCGTCTCTCCTCTCCGGACCCGCCCGGTGACGAGAAGGTCGTCTCCGAAGCGTTCCACTTCGATCTGTTCGAGTTCCACGGCGTCCGCCATGCGCGGGACGCCGGTCCCCTCGACCGGCGACTTGCTGTCCGCGCCGCCGATGAGTTTCGGTCCCAGGAAGGCATAGACCCGGTCGACGAGCCCCGCTTCCAGGAAACTCGCGTTCACGGTCCCGCCGCCTTCGACCAGGACGCCGTCTATATTACGCTCTGAGAGCGTTTCCAGCAGTTTTGTCAGTTCGACCGACGTCGTTCCCGCCGGGACCACCTCCACGCCTGCGGCCCTCAGAGCGATCGCTCTCGCGCTCCCAGCTTCCGATGTCAGCGTCTCTTCACAGGTGACGACCAGCGTCGGGATCTCCCGGACCGTCCGGACGAGTTTACAGTCATCCGGGATTCGCAGGGTCGTGTCCGGCACCACCCGCAGAGGGTCCCTCCCGCCTTCCATCCG
>JAGACE010000026.1 GCA_017614275.1 Clostridia bacterium
GATAGACGTTGACGATGCGGTCGATGCGCTTTTCCGGGCTGCCGTACAGGAAGACCCGCAGCAGGTCTTCCCGCTCCCGCAGGATGTAGTCCGCGCAGCTGCCGACCACGACCATGGGGCCCCGGTCCGCCAGCGCGTCGACCACATGGGTCTTGGACAGGAACACCTGTTCCTCCAGCGGGTTCGTATGGGTCATCGTCGCCATCTCGTAGAGGAGGCTCGAGGTCTTCCGCTCCATGAGGCGGGCGACCTCGTCCTTGGCCAGACCGCAGTCCTCCGCCACGAGGTCGATGATGTTGTCTTTGTCATAGTAAGCGACGCCGAGCCGCTCCGCGAGCTCCCTGCCCACGAGGCGTCCGACGAATCCGATCTGCCGGCTGATCGCGATGTAATACCGTTCTTTCATACCTGTCTTCTCCTGAGTTCTGTTTGGAATCATTATAAAAGAAGCGTCCTGCCAGTGCAACTGACAGGACGTTATTGTATGCCTGTTTGAAAGAATTCTCAAGGGGTATTTCCAAAAAAGCAGGTTCAGACCGTAGCGGAGCTCTGCATGTCGGGGCGCTCCGGGCGCTGTCCGCCTTCCGGCATCCCGCCCGAGGGACCGCCAAAGCCGCCGGGGCCGCCGCCCATCGGGCTGCCGGTCCCGTAGATGGTCTCGGTCATCTCGACGGTCTGGGTCTGGCTGCCCGCAGTCACGGTATAGGTCTCCCCGGTCTCGATGTCCGGAGAACTCAGGACGACGGACTGGAAGGCCTTTTCGGGCGTATAGGTGAGGACCGTGTTCCCCTCGCTGTCTTTGAGGACGACGTCTGTGCCGCCGGACACGGAGGAGTCGAACCGGACCAGCATGGAGCACTGGGTGGAGTCGGAACCGAAGTTGACGTCCATGCCCTGGGCGCCCGCCGCGATGACCGTGCCGCCGGAGATGCTGGCGTTGTCACAGTCGATCGCCCCGTTGCCGCCGTTGGTGGGGCCGCTGACACAGGTGGTCCCGCCGCTGACGGTCATGCTCCCGTTGGAGTCGAGGCCGTCTCCGCCGGCGTTCATCCGGATGGTGCCGCCGCTGATGGTCAGGCTGGCGTCCTGGTTGTCGGCGAACCCGCCGCCGTTCCCGAAGCCGCCGAAGTCGTCGGTGTTGTCTTTCCCGCTGCCGCCCTCGGAGGCGTTGATGCCGTCATCGGAGGCCACGATATCGATCGTGCCGCCGCTGATCGTGATGTCCTGGGCCTCCAGGCCCTCGTAGGACTTTTGGATGTCGAGGACGCCGCCGGCGACCGTCAGGGTCCGCTCGGCATGGATCGCGTCGTCTCCCGCGTTCAGGGTCAGTTTGCCGCCTTCGATGTAAACGAAGCCCTTGTCCTCGTCCTCGTCATTGCTCGTGTGGATCGTGTCCCCGCCGGCTGTGACGGTGATCGTCCCGTCGTGGATGCGGACGCTGTCCTTGCCGGCCAGGCCCTTCTTCTTCGCGTCGACGGTCAGGGTGCCGCCGGTCACTTTCAGGTCGTCTTTGGAGACGACGCCGTGGCCGTTGTCACAGGTGACGGACAGCGATCCGCTGCCGTTGAACACCAGGGTGGCTCTGGACCAGATGGCCGCGTCGATGTTGTCCCCGGACTCCGTGTCCGCCGAGGAGAAGGTCGCACCGCAGGAGATGTGATTGGTGGAGCCGTCGGCCGTGGTCACAAAGACCTTGTCGCCGGACGGCACATAGATCGCCGCGCTCTCGCTGTTCGTGAGCGTGACGCCGTCGAAGACCAGCTGGACTTTGTCCTCATCGCCCACCTTGACGACGATCTGCCCGTTGTAGGTCCCGCTGAGCACGTAGGTGCCGGCCTCGGTGATCTCCAGCGTCGAGCGGCTCTCCCGGGAGAGATCGATGGCCGTGGCGTCCTCATAACTCGGATCCAGGTCCCGATCCGTGAACATGTCGCTGTTCGCGCTCTTGGGGCTGCTGTCTTCGGTGACTTCGGTCACACCGGTCTCGCTGGTCTGTCCGGCTTCCGCGTCCGTCGTCTTCGCCGGACAGGCGGTCAGGACGATCGTCAGGGCCAGCGCCAGAACGACGACGATCAGTCCGGATAGGATTCGTTTCATCAAAAGGGTTCTCCTTTCTGCGATTCATCTGTGTTGTCATCAGTCTATAGGGTCTTCCTAAACCGAACTTTAGAAAGTAGTTAAAAACAACTTAAAAAATGGAGTGATCGCGCAAAAAGCAGCCCCGTTCCCGGGACTGCTCTTGATTTGGTCACGCTTTGGCGGGCGTATCGTCCTGCGCTTTGGCGTTTTTCTTCATGTATTTTTCCTGCTGTTTCGTCGTTCTGCGAATGTTGCGCGCGCTGCCGCCCCGCTCCGGGAACGACGCGATGATCTTCAGGCGACTGCCGTCTTCCGAGACCGCGCTGATCCGTCCGTTGTGCAGCTCCGTGATGGTCTCCGCCATGGACAGCCCGATGCCGTACCCCTTGTTCTCGGAGTTGTGGGAGGTGTCCCCGCGGTAAAACCGCTCGAACAGTTCGTTCCGGTTCCCTTTCGAGACGTTCTCGGCCTCGTTGTCACTGGACAGCAGGAGCCGGCGGCCCTTCTTCTTCAGGGTCATGACGATCGTGGAACCGGGGACCGCGTACTTGACGGCGTTGTCCGCCAGGATGGAGCAGAGCTGTTTGAGGGTCTGCTCGTTGCCGAAGAACGGGATGTCCGGCGTGATGTCCAGCACATAGCCGAGGCCACGCTCCTCCGCCATCAGGCCGAAGGGCTCGAGGGTCTCCCGGCAGAGTTCGGAGAGGTCCAGATCCCGCTTGTTGAGTTCCAGATCGCTCTCTGCCATCTTGGCCATGGAGATCAGTTCTCCGGTCATGGAGGTCAGGCGATCCACCTGCTCGTGGATCCCGCTGGTCCACTTGGTCTCCCCTTCCGTCATCTCGATGACTTCCGTGCAGGAGTCGATGATGGCCAGGGGCGTCTTCAGCTCGTGTCCCGCGTTCGTGATGAACTTCCGCTGCTTGTCATAGCTCTCCTCGATGGGGCGGATGGCCCGTTTGGAGAACAGGACGACCATCAGGGAGATCAGGAGCAGTGCGGCAAGGCTGATCATCAGGCTCAGGATGAGCATATAGATGGAATTGTAGAGATCGGAGGTGCAGTCGAGGAACAGGTACTGGGTCCCCTCCGGGACCGGCTGGACCCGATATCGATAGACCCCGAGGAACCCGGTGCCGGTGGCGCCCATCTTTTTCAGGCTCTTCGCGTAGCGTGCGGCGTCCGCCGAGGTCACAGAGGCGATGCGCCCGGTGTTCACCGCGGTGGTGGTGCCCTCCGGACTCAGGACCACGCTGAAATAGCGGGTCTCATACGGCGTCTCATCGGTGACCACGGAGAACCGGTGGTACCGCTCGTTCTGGCGGCCCTCGTCGATCTTTCCGTCGGAAGCGAGCGGGACCTCGTCGTCGTCGTAGTCGTCCTTGTCGATGATGCCGGCCGCGCTGCTGAACTCTCCGATGATGCCCTTGTACTCGTCCGGGATGCGGTCGGGGAAGTCGCCGCCGTTTTCCGCCATCAGGTTCAGGAGCAGGTCCGCGTTCGTCCGCATACTCTGGAACGAGATGAAATTGAACGCGCCCATGATGAGGACCAGCGCCACCAGGACGGAGGCGATGGTCACCAGGATGAAGCGCCTTCGGATACGTTGGATCATGCTTTGTCCTCCAGCGAATAACCGACTCCTCTGGCCGCCTTGATCTGGACCGAGGTCCCGAGACCGGCCAGTTTTTTGCGGAGGGTGGAGATATAGACCCAGACGACATTGACTTCCGCGTCGGTGTCATATCCCCAGATCTTTTCGAGGAACCGCTCTGTGGAGATGACCTGTCCGGGGTTCGTCATGAGCATCTCCATGATCTGGAATTCCTTGTTGGCGAGTTTCGTGGAGCCGTCCGGGCCCGCCAGCTCATAGTCCGAGCGGTCGAGGGACAGGTTCCCGAATTTCAGGACGGAGTCCGAGAGTTCCGGCTGGCGGCGGGTCATGGAACGGATGCGCGCCAGCAGTTCCTTGATGGCGAAGGGCTTGGTGAGATAGTCGTCCGCGCCGGCATCCAGGCCTTCGACCCGGTCGTCGACTTCCGACTTCACTGTCAGCATGATGACGGGCAGGGTCAGCCCCTCTTCCCGGATCTTGCGGAGGACGGTCAGGCCGTCCATCTTCGGCATCATGATGTCCAGGATGGCGCCGTCGTAGTCCCCGGTCTCCAGATAGTCCAGGGCGTCCTGACCGTTGTACACCGCGTCTACGGAATAGTTGTTGTGGGTCAGCATGGTGACGAGCGCGTCCGACAGCATTTTTTCGTCTTCGGCAAGTAATAATCTCATGATGTTCCTCCGTCTTGAGGACCCCATGGGCCCTCCTGTTGCATGTCAAGCATAAAGGATATAACTAAAGTAAAACTTAAACGTCAAAAACTTCCTTGCAGGCATCGACCGTGGCCTTGGCGTCCCGGCAGTAGTAGTCCGCGCCGATCCGCTCCGCGTATTCGGGGGTCAGGACCGCGCCGCCCACCATGACCGTGACGGTACTGTTCCCGTCGGC
>JAGACE010000213.1 GCA_017614275.1 Clostridia bacterium
ACTCTGGCGATGTCGGAGGAACTGGAAACGGGTTTGGCGTTGGCCTTGAGAGCCTCGATGGCGGTCTCAACGGCAGTCTGGATGCCTTTTTTGACGACCATGGGGTTCGCGCCGGCCGCCACGTTCTTCATGCCTTCCCGTACCAGAGCCTGCGCCAGCAGCGTGGCGGTGGTGGTGCCGTCGCCGGCGATGTCGTTGGTCTTGGTGGCGACTTCCTTCACGAGCTGCGCGCCCATGTTCTCAAAGGGCTCTTCCAGCTCGATCTCCTTGGCGATGGTCACGCCGTCGTTCGTGATCAGCGGCGCGCCGTAGGTGCGGTCGAGGACGACGTTGCGGCCCTTCGGGCCCAGCGTGATCTTGACGGTGTCGGACAGTTTGTCGATACCGGTCTGAAGCGCCTTGCGGGCTTCTTCTCCGTAAATGATCTGTTTTGCCATGATAGATTACCTCTTTACTGTATTGGATCCCTGTCAGTCCTCGACGATGGCGAGGACGTCCGACTGGCGGACAAGGGTATACTCTTCGTTTTCGACTTTGACCTGCGTTCCGGTGTATTTGCCGACGATGACTTTATTGCCGGGTTTCAGGAACATCGCGACTTCTTTGCCGTCCACGATGCCGCCGGGACCGACCGCGATGACTTCCGCAATCTGCGGTTTTTCCTGCGCCGAGGCGGCCAGCAGGATACCGCTCTGTGTGGTCTCTTCCGCTTCGACCATTTTGATGAGGACGCGGTCTGCAACTGGTTTGATCGTCATAGTTACTTCCTCCGTTATGTGAAAATAATTGTACCAGAATGATGGTTTAGCACTCTTTTCTTTTGAGTGCTAAAACTATTATAGTGCTTTCCTATAAAAATACAACCCCTATTTTGGGGACTTGCGAAAATTCTTCCCGAAACGGCCCGATTCCTGTACAATAGAAGGAGCAAGACCCAAAGGAGAACACTGATCATGAAACTGGATTCCAAATATACCCGCGACGTCGGCCTCGTGCCGCTGTCCGAGTACCCGCGCCCGCAGATGCAGCGGGACAGCTATCTCTGTCTCAACGGGACATGGGAATATGCCGTCCTGCCCGAGGGGCAGCCCCTGAACGTCTATCAGGGCAGCATCCTGGTCCCCTTCTCCCCTGAGACGATGCTGTCCGGGGTGGAAAAACGGGTGACGCAGAACGACGTGCTCTACTATCGGAAGATCTTCACGCCGGACCCGTCTTTCACGGTCCGGGACGTCACTCTGCTGCATTTCACCGCGGTGGACTATGCCTGCAAGGTCTGGCTGAACGGGACCTTCCTCGGCGAGCACAAAGGCGGCTTTCTCCCCTTCTCCTTCGACGTCTCCGACGTCCTGGAGGCGGACGAGGAGAACGTCCTGACCCTGGAGGTCCGGGACCCGACCGACACGTCGTACATCGCCCGCGGCAAGCAGGTCTCGAAGCCCGGCAGCATCTGGTACACGAGCCAGTCCGGCATCTGGGGCACCGTCTGGATGGAGAGCATGGCCAAAGGCTATGCGGAAGACCTGCTTATCGTGCCGGACATCGATCTGGGCGTCGTGAACATCACAGTGACCGGCAAGGCGCCGACCGCGCACATCACCGTTCTGGACGAAGGGAAACCGGTCGCGGAGCTCCGTGGAGAGACCGGGACCACGCTGATCCTTCCCATGCCGAACGCGAAGCTCTGGTCGCCCGAGTCCCCGCACCTGTATGATTTGACCATCGACCTCATCAACTCCAACGGGCTCATCGCCGACACCGTCCGCTCCTATTTCGGGATGCGGAAGTTCAGCGTCGGCAAAGACCGGGAGGGCGTCTCCCGGCTCTGGCTCAACAACGAACCCTATTTCCACAACGGCGTGCTGGACCAGGGGTACTTCCCGGACGGCCTGCTGACGCCGCCGACGGACGAAGCCATGGAGGACGACATCCGCCTGCTCAAAGAGATGGGCTTCACCATGGTCCGCAAGCACATCAAGATCGAGCCCCTGCGCTGGTATTATCATTGCGACCGCCTGGGCATCCTCGTCTGGCAGGACATGGTCAACGGCGGCGGATCCTACAACCCGCTGATGATCGCCGTCCTCCCCTTCCTGAACGTCATGTTCAGGGATGATACGAAGCTGGCTTACCGGCTCTTTTCGCGAACCGACGCGACCGGCCGGGCCGAATTCGAGCGGGAGGCGATGGAGACCGTGGACCTGCTGAAAAACGTCGTGTCCATCGCCATGTGGGTCCCCTTCAACGAGGGATGGGGCCAGTTCGACTCCGACCGCATCTCCGAACGGATCATGCAGGCCGATCCCACCCGCACCGTCGACCGTACCAGCGGCTGGCACGACCAGAAGAGCGGCGACTTCGTCTCGAAGCACATCTACTTCACACCCATCTGGGTCCCGAAGGACGAGCGCTGCTATCTGCTCTCCGAATTCGGCGGCTTCTCCCGGCCCGTCAAAGGCCATCAGAAGTCCGACAATCTCCCCTTCGGATATCGGATGTATTTCACGCAGAACATGCTGCAGAACGCCTATCGAAAGATCTACGAGAAGCGCATCATCGCGAACATCCCCCGCGGGTTGTCCGCCTGTGTGTTCACGCAGCTCTCCGATGTCGAGGGCGAGATCAACGGGCTCATCACCTACGACCGCAGGGTCGACAAGATGGACCGGGACTTCGTGAAGTCTGTCAACGAGAAAGCTCGTATTTAAGCAAAAAAGAAAGCCCGCCGTTTCGGCGGGCTTTTTGTTGTCACAGGGTGTTCTTTTCCACCACGCGTCCGATCTGGATGCTGAGGTTGCCGTTGCGGCAGCGCAGTTCGTCGATGAACCGTTTGGTCTGCCGTTCGTCGATCATCAGGATCTCGAACCAGAGCTCGTACAGGGTGCCCATGTTGGTGGTCTTCACCCGCACCAGTTCGTGGTAGACGGTGTATTTGTCGAACAGGTCGTCGAACAGTTCGTCGTAGTCCAGGCTCTCCGGGATGGTGATGCGGAGCTGGCGGACCCGGGCCGGCTTTTCGCCGAACTCCAGGAGCGTCAGGGCGACGACCAGGATGGACATGATGACAAAGAACAGCAGCGCAAGGACAAAGCTTCCCATCCCGCAGGCAAGGCCGAGAGACATGGCCACGAAGATGGCGGCGATCTCCCGGGCGGTACCGGGGACGCTGCGGAACCGGACCAGCGCGAAAGCGCCGGCGACGGCCACACCGGCTCCGATGTTGCCGTTGACCAGCATGATGACCAGCGCGATGGCAGCCGGCATGATGGCCAGGGTCAGGGACATGGAGGCCGTATGACGGGTCCGGAAGGAAAAGACCAGCGCCGTTCCGATGCCGAGCACGACCGCCAGGAAAATACCGAGCAGACTCATGCCGAGCGACATATCGTTCTGCATCGACGTCAAAGTCACTTGATCAAGCAATGTTGTCTTCCCCTTTCGTCTGTTTTTGAAGCATTTTCTGATAACACCGACCGTATTTGGAGAAGGTGGTCGGATAGATCCGGAGATCGCTCAGGATCTCGGTCAGCCAGAGCGGAGCCGCTCCGGGGATCTTGATCTCCATGAGCACCAGATCCGGCGGGAGCAGGCGCTCTCCCCAGTCTCCGTGGAAGAAATCCATCTGCTCTGTCCGGAATCGGATGTTCCGGTCGAAGGTGATCCGAAGGTTCGGATCGTTGATCGCCCGGTAGGCCAGCCGGTCGTACGCGAGGAACATGGCCGGCTGCAGCGGATATCGGCGGGCGAACCAGCGGATCTCATCCATGATCTGCTGATCGTTGACGTTCGGCTCCGGACCTCCTGCCAGATACTCGATGGCGTCCCTCGCGCCGGTACAGACCCGACGCTTGTAGACGACGCCTTTATATTTCTTTTTGATCTCCATGAAGACCGGGTTGTCTTCCGAGGGCGTACCGTAGATGCGCAGACGGAATTTCTCTTTGTACACCGGTTTCTCCAGGGACCGCCGGATCAGATAGTAGTCCGGCGTGTCGTAATAGAGATTGCAGATGGTGCTCTTCGGGTAGTCGTCCGGCTCAACATGACCGGACAGCGCCTCGCAGAGCTGTTCGTACTGATCTTTCCGCATGAGGTATTTCTTTTCGATGCGGCGGAAGGACCACTGGGTCGGTTTCAAGGGTAATTCTCCAATCGTATGGTTATTATTTGTGGAGCTCGTTCAGTTTGAGCAGCACTTTTCTGGCGATGTATTTGTGGCCGTTCTCGTCCGGGTGGACGCCGAGCAGGAAACCGCGGTCGTCGGTCAGAGCATTCACGAGCGAGATGCCTTCGGGATAGACGACCGAGGCGTTCGGCGCGTCGACGAAGGTCACGTTGTCGTAACGGGACGCAATGGTCTTGTAATACTGGTTGTAGGACATCAGGCCCTCATCGATGAGGTCGAACACGATGGAACGGTCGGTGCCGGGGATGATCCGGAAGCCCTTGACGGCCTTGTGATAACCGACGATCAGGATGTCCGCGTCCTTCGGGGCGATCTGGGCCAGTTCCTTGATGACGACACGGATGTTCTCCCGTGTCTGTTTGATCTCGTTCTGGAAGGTCAGGATGAAGTTGTCCATGAAGACCGGATCGTTCTTCAGGCCGTTCAGCGCGAAGGCGATGTAGTCGAGGACATCTCCGATGCTCTCCATGTTGGTGATCTTGTCGAGGTCGACGATGCCGGTGGCATAAGCCGCATTGACCAGCGAGGCCGTCAGGTCGTTCAGGCCGCACTGGAAGGTGATGAGATCAGACTTGGAGACCCAATTGACGATCTGCGGGCCCATCGAGCGGAGCACGACGGTCCGATAGGCTTTCCGCTTGCCGTACCAGTCGTTCTGCACATCGTAGGGATCCTCCAGACCCATGCCCCGTTCCAGGACGATGCGGTAGTCGCACATCCGGCTGCCGGAAGAAGCGGCGGGTTGGATCTTCGTCTTGTTGTCCTTTTCCAGGGCCTTGCTGACGAGATCGGTGTAGGTGCCCTTGACGCGCATCCCGACGCTGAAGGGGTCGGAGCTCGCCTCCTGGGAGACCAGACCGTATCCGAAGGGGATGCTGTCCCCGAGATAGGTGTACTGTTTGTAATGGCGGCCGGTGTATTTCACCGAAGAGGCCGCGAATGCAGAGGTCCCGAGGGTGGTTCCCATCAGGACGATGCAAAGTCCGATGGCCGTCACCAGTTTCCAAAGTTTTCTCATTATCATCTTTCCTCCTAAAAAATAGTTAAGTGGCAACATGGCCGCCGTGGTTGGTCACGATCTCGACGCCGGGCGCCAGATGATCGGACATCCACAGGACTCGTTTGCTGCAGTACTCTCTCAGATTGTTGACATAGGCGTCCCAGCTGACAGTGTATTCATAGTTCAGCTTGTAGGCCCCTGTGCCGATGGCGCGCATGGTGTTCGGCGCGATCACATATTCCGCGTTCAGGTTCTGCGTGCCCCAGCGGACGTTGTTCATGAGTGCCGAGTCCTTCAGGACGGCGCGCTGGACGTCGACGTTTTTGGCGACGCCTTCAAAGATCGCCCTGTTCTCGTTATAGACTTTGGCCACGTGTCTCATGAAGCTCTTGTGCTTCTCGAGTTCCTGCAGCAGGCTGATGGGACGTCCGTCTGCCATGAGACCGATGCTGTCGACATACCAGCCCTCTGCGGTCACCTGGACCGGTTCGGCAACGCCCACAAAGAACTTGTGGAGCGTGCGGCCGAAGGAGACGTCGTAGTCCCACGCCGGGCCGGCGATGTACTTGTCGGACTTCGAGAGCCCGTCGCGATGCATGAGCAGGCTGCCCGCGTAGCAGTCATAGGTCTTGGAGACCTCGTACATCAGGAACATCTTCGCCCAGGAATCCATGTCGAAGTAGTTCTGATACTCTTCCGAGTCATAGTCCTCGAGCGCAGCCCAGGCCTTCAGGAAGTGCTTCTTGACGGTCTTGAGATCGACGCCTTTGGCTTTCGCGGTGTCACCGACGTCCTAGAGCGCGATGCGGTTGAAATAGCCGCTCCCCAGCAGGGAGACGCCGGGGACGTCATCGAGTTCTGTCATACCCGGAAGTTTGAAGGAGTCGGTGTCGACATAGTTGTCGTTCTCCAGAGCATACCCTCCGTCCGGAGTGGCATAGTCGTTTTTCGGGGTGACGAGGTAGTTGCCGAGGTATTCGCCGTTCATCCAGACGTCCATGAAGCGGGTCTTCATGCCGATGCCGAGCTCTTCCGCCAGATCCATGGCGATCTTGTTGCGCATCAGAG
>JAGACE010000214.1 GCA_017614275.1 Clostridia bacterium
CCATGCAGTACTGGATGTCCACGGGGTACCTCATAAGGAGCGATCTGCCGGCGGCCACCAACACATCGCCGAAGAAAAACGCGGGACCGCCAAAGCAGCTGCTGGACATCCCGGACATCAAGCCCACGTACGAGACTGTGGCGGCGCGGCTCCTGGAGGACGAGACCCTGAAGGCCATGTTCCAGGAAGTGCAGGCGCTCATGGGGCGGACCATCGGGTACAGCGACCAGGCGCAGTTCATCATGATGCACGACGCCTACGGGCTGCCGCCGGAGGTCATCCTGACCATCGTCGAATACTCCATGAAGCGGGGCAAGGGCGTCGCTTACATGTGCAAGGTCGGCAAGAACTGGGCGGAGGAAGGCATCTGCACGCTGGAGGACGCCATGGACAAGCTGGAGCAGCTGGCCCGGACGGACCGGGCGTGGACCGAGTTCACGTCGCAGTTCTCCACGAAGCCGCCGAAGCAGACGGACGCGCGGCTCGCCCTGGTGCGCAAGTGGCGATTCACCTACGGCCAGAGCGCGGAGCTCATCTACTATGCAGACGAAACGACGGTTGAGGCCATCGACAAGGTGAACTTCAACTACATGGATAAAATGCTGACCCGCTGGAACGAGGAGAACCTGCGCACCCCGCAGGACGTCCTGCAGGCGGAGAAGCCCGGCAAGGCGGCGCCGGCGGCCCGCGGAGGCAAACGCCCCGCCAAGGGCAAGGCCGCGCAGAACAACCATACCGCCTCCTATGACTCGGAGGCTTACAAGCAGAAGGCCAACGGGCCCATCGAATACAGACGCAAGAAGAAAGAGGGGTAAGCCATGGCATCGAATGTGGAACGGGCGAAGCAGATCCTCGCGCGGCGGCGGGACGCCGCGGAGCGGGAGGCCATGCGGCGCCAGGAGGAACTGGAAGACCTCTGCCCCGAACTGCGGGTGCTCGACCGGAAGCTGGCACAGGCCGGCTTACGCGCCGTCAAACTGGCGGTGGCCGGGGACACCCAGGGCATCGAAGACCTGAAGAACGAGAACCTCGCCGACCAGGAGCGCCGGCGCGAACTGCTGGAGTCCCTCGGCTCCTCGGAAGAGGCGCTGGAGGTCCACTACAACTGCCCGATCTGCAACGACACGGGCGTGGTCGACTCGCACTACTGCGACTGCCTGAAGAACCTCGTGAAGAATCTCCAGTCAGGCGACCTGAACACTCAGGCCCCGGCGGACCAGTCGTCCTTCGCGAACTTCGACCTGGAGTTCTACCGGAACATCACGGATCCGGAGACCGGGGTCGACGCGTACGAACGCATGACACAGATCTATTACTACTGCACGGCGTACGCGGAGGACTTCAGCCGTGAATCGCCCAGCCTCATCCTGTACGGGAACACGGGGCTCGGGAAGACCCACCTGTCGCTGGCCATCGCCAACGCGGTCATCGAGAAGGGTTTCCACGTCGTGTACGGCTCGGCGCACAACCTGCTCTCGCAGATCGAGAAGGAGCACTTCGGCCGGCTGAACTCGGACGACTCCCCGGAGGCGGAGATCCTGAACGCGGACCTTTTGATCCTCGACGACCTGGGCGCGGAATTCTCCACGTCCTTCACCGTCAGCATGGTGTACAACATCATCAACACGAGGAATCTGACGGGCCTGCCGACCATCATCTCCACGAACCTCTGGTACGACGAACTGGCCGACAAGTACGGGAACCGCGTCTACAGCCGGATCATCGGGAACTACACCCCGCTGGAATTCGCCGGCCGGGACGTCAGACAGCTGAAGAACTGAAAAGAGCGAAGCCTCAAAAGTCCGCCGAAGGGCTTGGGGGCAGCCCAGAGCAGCTTCTGCTGCGGGGCGCGTGGTTCGGGATGGCAAGCCCGGAGGCGGAGCTTTTGGGCTGAGCCAGCAATACACTTTCAAGGAGAACCGATTTGGACATCATTTCCACCTTAACCAATGAATTCGGCCTGCACGCGTGGCAGGTCGAAAATACTGTCAAGCTCATCGATGAGGGGAACACCATCCCGTTCATCGCCCGCTACCGCAAGGAGGCGCACGGCTCCTTGGACGACCAGGTCCTCCGGGAATTGGAGGCGCGCCTGACCTACCTGCGCAACCTCGAGAAGCGCCAGGAAGAGGTGCTCGCGTCCATCGACGAGCAGGGCAAGCTGACCGACGAACTGCGCGCGAAGATCGAAGCCGCCATGGTCCTCGCGGAAGTGGAGGACCTGTACCGGCCCTACAAGCAGAAGCGCCGTACCCGCGCCATGATGGCCAAGGAAAAGGGCCTGGAGCCTTTGGCGATGTACCTCTGGGAGCGCAAGATCACAGAGGCTACGCTGGAAGAGGCCGCCGCGCCCTACGTGGACCCGGAGAAGGAAGTCGAGACTGTGGAAGACGCGCTGGCCGGCGCGTCGGACATCATCGCGGAACTCATCTCCGACGACGCGGACGTCCGCAAAGCGCTGAAGGAAGCGTTCCTGGACCGGGGCCTCATCTCGTCGAAGGCCGCGAAGGACGAGGACAGCGTGTACGCGCAGTACTACGACTTCGCCGAGGCCGTGTCCAAGGTGGCGGACCACCGGATCCTCGCGCTCAACCGCGGGGAGAAGGAGGAGTTCCTGAAGGTGTCCGTGGACCTGGAGAAAGAGGACGCCCTGCGGCTGATCGATCGGACGCTCATCCATTCGGACCGGAAGATCAAAAAGAAGAACCGCGGCGTCAACAAGAAGAAAAAGCCCGGCGCGGAGGCTGCGCCGGCTCCGGCGGCGGAAACGTCGCCCTATAACGAGGAGGGCTGCGCGGCGGCTCTGGCGTTCGTCCAGACCGCGGCGGAGGACGCCTACGACCGTCTGATCTACCCCTCCGTGGAGCGGGAGATCCGGTCCATGCTCAAGGAGCGGGCGGACGAGAACGCCATCAAGGTGTTCGCCCAGAACCTGCGGCCCCTGCTGATGGCGCCGCCGGTCAAGAACAAAGTGGTCCTGGCGCTGGACCCCGGCTACCGCATGGGCTGCAAGACCGCGGTGGTCGACGGCACCGGCAAGGTCCTGGACACCACGGTCCTCTACGTCACGCACGGAGACCGGCAGTACGCCCAGGCGAAGGCCGAGGTCAAGCACCTGCTGAAGAAACACAGCGTCGACGTCATCTCCATCGGCAACGGCACCGCCTCCAAGGAGACGGAGATCTTTGCCGCGGAGACCATCGGCGAGTTCAAACGGGAGACCGGACGGTCCGTCTCCTACATGGTCGTGTCGGAGGCCGGCGCCTCCGTCTACTCCGCGTCCAAACTGGCGGCGGAGGAGTTCCCGCAGTACGACGTCAACCTGCGGTCCGCCATCTCCATCGGGCGGCGCCTGCAGGACCCGCTGGCGGAACTCGTGAAGATCGACCCGAAGGCCATCGGCGTCGGACAGTACCAGCACGACATGCCGCAGAAGGAACTGGCCGCGGCCCTGGACGGCGTGGTCGAAGACTGTGTGAACGCGGTGGGCGCGGACCTGAACACCGCTTCTCCTGCGCTGCTGGCGCACATCGCCGGTATCAACGGGACCATCGCGAAGAACATCGTGGCGTACCGCGAGGCGAACGGCGAGTTCACCGGCCGGGCGCAGCTGAAGAAGGTCCCGAAGCTGGGGCCGAAGGCGTACGAACAGTGCGCCGGCTTCCTGCGGGTGGCCGAGTCCAAGAACATCCTGGACAACACCGGCGTGCACCCCGAGTCGTACGACGCGGCGAAGGGCCTGCTGGAGAAGTGCGGGTACACGACCGCGGACGTGAAGGCCGGGAAACTGGGCGAACTCCACGACCGGGCGAATCGCCTCGGGTATGACGCCCTGGCGCAGCAGCTGGACGTCGGCGTGCCGACCCTCAAGGACATTGAGAAAGAACTGCTGAAACCGGGCCGGGACCCGCGCGATGAACTCCCGCCGCCCATGCTCCGCTCCGACGTCCTGGACATCAAGGATCTGAAGGAGGGCATGGAGCTGCAGGGCACTGTGCGCAACGTCATCGACTTCGGCGCGTTCGTGGACATCGGCGTCCACCAGGACGGCCTGGTGCACATCTCGCAGATCTCCAACAAGTACATCAAGCACCCGTCCGAAGTGCTGTCCGTCGGCGACGTCGTCACGGTCCGCATCCTCGGCGTAGACTTGAACAAACAACGCATCAGCCTGACCATGAAGGGCGTCAATCAAAAGTGAAAAAGCAACCACAACGATTAGTTACAAGAACGGTGGTTGCCTTGCATCCTGCGGCCGCGATCGACCGGTCGTGCGAGCTTGAGTACAGCATTCAAAACCTCCTGTCAAGGCTTCCCATTCGGCGGCTGCGCCGGCCTTGACAGGAGGTTTCTCTGCTGTGTGGGGTGAACAACAAGCGTAAGGCGCGGTGCGCTTGCGCTTGTGCTCTCAGTTTGGGGCGCAGTGGGTCTGAGCGCCCTTTGGGCTGCGAGAACAGGCTGCCCGGAAGGCAGGCCTTAGCGCCGCCGAAGAAGAGTAACGTCCAAAAGCAACCACCATTTGCGTTCTTCAGAAATGTGGTTGCCTGTTTGAACAGAAAACAAAGGCTGTTGAGCGAAAAAGGCATCCACAACGGCCGGTTTTAAGAACGGTGGTTGCCTTTTTGAGCTCGAAACAAGATCGGAACTTGAAAAAAGGCAGCCACAACGGTCAGTTTTAAGAACGGTGATTGCCTTTTTGGGCTCGAAACAAGATCGGAACCTGAAAAAAGGCAGCCACAACGGTCAGTTTTAAGAACGGTGGTTGCCTTTTTCTGCTCGAAGCAAGACCGGCCTTTCTACTACGCGGGTCAGG
>JAGACE010000215.1 GCA_017614275.1 Clostridia bacterium
GGAGACGACAGCAAACTGACGAGCGTCTTCCCGTACTTCGGGACGATGTCCGCCAGCGTGGAGAAGACGATCCGCAGCCTCGACATAGACTGCTTCACGGCTTCCTTCCGCCCGACGTCCGGCATCTGGGAAAGGACCTGCGAACTGTACGCGCAAATCAAAGGCGGGACCGTTGACTACGGTGCCGACCACGCCGCCCGTACCGGTACCCCGCGCTTCGGGAAGACCTATCCCGGTTTCGTCCCGGCCTGGAACACGACCAACGAATTCGAGCGCTATACCAAGGTCACGCTGATCGCCCACGGCTTCGGCGCACCGGTCGCCAGAATGCTCGCTTACCTGATGGCCAACGGCTCTGAAAGAGAGCAGGAGGCCTCCGCGGAAGAACTGTCGCCCCTGTTCGCCGGCGGCAACAGCAAGGCGGTCCACGCGGTCGTCACGCTCGGCGGCAACAACGACGGCACCACCCTCGTCCAGGCGCTGGAATCCATGAAACCCGGCGTGTCGAAGACCCTGGCGAACCTCGCCTTCAAACTCGACGGAGAATATTACACCGAAGAAGACGTCGATGACTATCTGGCGCAGACCCGGTCCAACCTGTTCTATGAGCTGGGCCTGGACGGCATGGCCGACTTCAACAGACGCGTCGAGCCGTCGCCCGACACCTATTACATCGCCTATTCCGCGGAAGCCACCCGCGATTACGCCCGCCTCCTGCCGGAGCGGAAGATCCGCAAGTACGAGAACCCCTTCACCTCGAAGGCCTATCGCCGCGCCATCGAGAATCGCCCGGAACTCACTCTGCCCGACCTGAAACACGGCGGCCTTGCGGTGGCTCCGACGGCGGCCGTCATCGGCACGTTCAAGAACTATCTGTCCGACGCGCCGCTGGCCACGCCGGTCCTCCACGCCAACGACGGACTCATCAATACCGACAACACGCTGGCCCCCTCCACGGAGCCTGCCCGCGCCTACAAGTCGGTGGACGACTGCTACCCCGGCGAATGGTATCAGATGCCCATCGAGGAAGGGAACTCCCTGGACTATCTGGGCGTGTTCCAGCGCCCCGACAAATATCGGGACTTCTATATCGACCTGATGAAGATCGTCTGCAATCTGATCGACTGATATTTTCAAATCGAACGTTGGAGCGGATGCCGGGACCGGCCTCCGCTCCTCTTTTTGAGGCTTCTTGAAAAGAGAGTCCCTTTATGATATAATACCTTCCCAATGACCGGGAGACCGTTCCCCGGCTCTTTTTTCTATCTGCAACAACTGATAAACTTTTTTTCATATTCTCCGCGGGAGACCGCGGAAGAAAGGAGTGACTTGCGCTTTGGATTTCACACGCGATTTTTCCACGATCCCGCCTCAGGTCTCAGAGCTCGCGCAGCTGTCGATCGAGAACAGTCAGATCGACCCGTCGCTTTACAAGACGTACAACGTCAAACGCGGCTTGCGTGACCGGGACGGCAAAGGCGTCCTTACCGGTCTGACCGAGATCTCTGAAGTCTGGGGCCACCAGGTCATCGACGGCGTCGACACAGAGATCGACGGCATTCTCCGCTATCGCGGATACAATGTGGAGGACCTGATCAACGGGTTCCCCAAGAATGAGCACTTCTCATTCGAGGAAGTCACCTATCTGCTGCTCTTCGGTCAGCTCCCGACCACCGAGCAGTTCCGGGAATTCCGGGAACTGCTGGCGGGCTACCGCACACTGCCCATCCATTTCGTGCGGGACATCATCATGAAGGCCCCCAGCAAGGATATGATGAACACGCTGGCCCGCAGCGTCCTGACGCTGTATTCTTACGACCAGCACTCCGACGACAACACGCCGGAGAACGTGCTGCGGCAGTGCCTGGAACTCATCGCCCTGTTCCCGCAGCTGTCCATTTACGGATATCAGACCTATAAGTATTACCACGACGGAGACTCGTTCTTCCTGCATCCGCCTCTGGAGGAGTACTCCACCGCGGAGAACATCCTGCACATGCTGCGGATGGACAGCCAGTTCACGGCCCTGGAAGCCAAGGTCCTGGACATGGCTCTGGTCCTGCACGCGGAGCACGGCGGCGGTAACAACTCGACGTTCACCACCCACGTCGTCACCTCCTCCGGCACGGACACCTATTCCTCTACGGCGGCTTCCCTCGGCTCGCTGAAAGGTCCCCGCCACGGCGGCGCCAACATCAAGGTCGTCAAACAGATGGAGGAACTGAAAGAGGAAGTCAAAGACTGGAAAGACGATGACGAGATCACCGCTTACCTGAACCGTCTCCTCAACCGCGAGGCCTTCGACCGGGCCGGCCTCATCTACGGCCTCGGGCACGCCATCTACACCACGTCCGATCCCCGTGCCCGGATGCTGATGACCTTTGTCCGGGAACTGTCCGCCGAAAAGGGACGGACCGACGAGTTCGAGCTCTACGAGCGCATCGAACGCCTGGGCCCCGGCCTGATCACCGCGAAGCGCAACACGCAGAAGAGCGTCTGTGCCAACGTCGACTTCTTCAGCGGGTTTGCCTACAGCATGCTGGACCTGCCGCTGGAACTCTACACGCCGATCTTCGCCATCGCGCGGATCTCCGGCTGGAGCGCCCACCGCATGGAAGAGATCATCAACCGCGGAAAGATCATCCGTCCGGCGTACATGAACATCTGCCCGGCCCGGGAATACGTTCCCTTCGAAGACCGGAAATAACGACAAAAAATCCTCCTTCCCGAGCGGGAAGGAGGATCTTTTTTTGTGGTCAGGGATTGATGAGGTCGTCGAAGAAGCCGGGATCTTCGGAGACGGGCTCGGTGGTGTCCTCCTCCGTGGTGGCTTCCGTGGTCGGCTCGGTCGGGGCTTCATCCCAGACCTGCAGGACGACCAGCGTGCCCTTGCTGTGCTGGCTGCCGGCGGCGAGGGACGCGGATTTGACGGTCCCGGAGACCCGGCTGCCGTCGTTGGGGATGTCGGAGCGGCTGACCTTGAACCCGAGGGCGGTCAGACGGGCGTTCGCGTCATCGTAGGTGCTGCCGACGACTTCGGGCATCGTGATCTGTTCCGGTCCCTTGGACACCGTCAGTTCGATGGTGGTACCTTCGGAGACCTTGGTGCCGGCGTCGATGTTCTGCGCGATGA
>JAGACE010000216.1 GCA_017614275.1 Clostridia bacterium
ACGAGTTCATGAGCATGGATGACAGCGCTTACAACCCGCATCCCACGATCAAGGGAAGCCGGTATATGGCGGACAAGATCATCGAGGTCCTGCCCTCCAAATAAGACTGGTTACAATTTAGAAACGAATGACGCCCCGGGTCGACCCGGGGTGTTGTTTTATGTTAAAATATTAGAAAACAAGCGGGAGTCGAAGCGATGATCCGTTACCTGGAAACCATATCTCCGGAACGCCTGGAGGAACTGCTCTCTTTCTGTTCTTCCGACGCCTTCGGCGTCAAGGCCATCGGCCCGGTCCTGTCCTACGGAACCGGGTTTGAGTTCGTCGACGCCTGGGAACAGCGGGACGGGGAAGGGACCCTGACCGCGTTCGTCTCCCGCTTCTACGGCAGTACCGTCGTCTGCGGCTCTGACGGCTGTGACCGGGAGGAGCTGGAAGCTTTCCTGCGGGCCATCGGAGCGCAGTCCCTGCTGGGGCCGGAAGCCCTTCTTCCGTCCTTTCGGGAGCAGGGGAAGACCGGCCCGGTCCTGTGCCTTCCCGGAGGCGATGCATGGGGCGGTCCTTCCGACGATCTTCCCGGAAACACCGCTCTGGTCTTCGACGACCGGTTCCGGGACGTCTACGACGTGCTGGCGGAAAGCGACGCCGACCGATCCCCCGACCGCTATGACGCCTTCCTGACCGACCTGTCCCACCGCATCCGTCACGGGACGGCCCATACGGTGCTTCTGTGGGAAGGGGAGGAACCGGCTGCCACCGCATCCATCCTGGTGGAACTGCCCGAAGCCGTTTTCTGCGGCGCCGTCGCCACCCGCCCCGCGTTCCGGGGCAAACACTACGCGAGCGCCTGCCTCCGGGCATTGCGCGAACGTCGGCCGGACTGCCCGCTCTTCCTGCTCTGCAGGGAAGAGATGCAGCCGTTTTACGAACGCTTCGGCCTGTCTGTGACAGGCCGTTATCTGGAGATCGATCCCGGTCGACCATAAGAAAGGGAACCATTATGCTCGAACAGAACTATCAGGTCCTCAAAAGCGGGTCCGACATCCGCGGTATCGCGGTGGACGGCGTGCTCGGACAGGAGGTCTGGCTGACGGACGAAGTCGCCGCGAACATCGGGTACGGCTTCGCCTACTGGCTGGAAGAGAAAACGTCGCCGGCCCACGGCACCGCGTACACGGTGGCGGTGGGGCACGACTCCCGCATCTCCGCGGACCGTCTGACAGACGCTCTGGTGAAGGGGCTGACCGAAGCCGGCGTGAACGTCAAACGCTGCGGACTGGCCTCCACGCCCGCCATGTTCATGACCACTGTCAACTTCGACTGCGACGCCGCGGTGGAGATCACCGCGAGCCATCATCCCTTCAACCGCAACGGCTTCAAGTTCTTCACGAAGGCCGGCGGCGTCGAGGGAGCGGACGTGGCGGACATCCTGACCCTGGCCGAGAACGCGCCGAAAGAACCGGCGCCGGAGAAGGGCACTGTGACCGACACGCCCTACATGAACATCTATGCCGAACAGTTGCGGGACATGATCTGCGAGGAGGTCAACTCCGACGACTATGCCCGTCCGCTGCGCGACTTCAAGATCGCGGTGGACGCGGGCAACGGCGCCGGCGGCTTCTACGCCACAAAAGTCCTCGAACCGCTGGGGGCCGACATCACCGGCAGCCAGTTCCTGGAGCCGGACGGCATGTTCCCGAACCATGTGCCGAACCCCGAAGACCCGACGGCGATGGAAGCCATCTCGTCCTCCGTCGTGCACAACGGCTGCGACCTCGGCATCATCTTCGACACCGATGTGGACCGCTCCGCCTGCGTGGACGCGAGCGGGCGGGCCATCAACCGCAACGCGCTCATCGCCCTGGCGGCCGCCATCGCCCTGGAGGGCAACGAGGGCGGCACCATCGTCACCGACTCCGTCACCTCGTCCGGCCTGAAAGAGTTCATCGAGACCACGCTGGGCGGGAAACACTGCCGGTTCAAGCGCGGCTACCGCAACGTCATCAACGAGGCCAAACGGCTGAATCTGGACGAATGTCAGAACGCGCCCCTGGCCATCGAGACCTCCGGCCATGCCGCCATGCGGGAGAACTATTTCCTCGACGACGGCACCTACCTGGCCACGAAGATCATCATCAAAGCGGCCCAGCTGAAGCGGGACGGCAAGACCCTGGGCGATCTGATCGCCGACCTGAAGGAACCGGTGGAAGAGGCGGAATACCGCCTGAAGATCCTGCCGGAGAACTTCCGGGAGATCGGAGAGCAGGTCATCGACGACCTGACCCACGTCATCTCCGAGTCGGACGACTACGTGGTGGCGCCGGACAACGCGGAGGGCATCCGCGCAAGCAAGCCGTCGGTGGACGGCTGGTTCCTGCTCCGCCTGTCGGTCCACGACCCGGTCATGCCGCTGAACATCGAGAGCAATACGCCGGGAGGCGTCAGCAATATCCTGCGGGACCTCAAAGCGTTCTTCCACGTCTATGAGGTGCTGGATTCATCCTGCCTGCAGGACTGATGCAAGGGAGACAGTATGGAACTGAAAGATCTACTGGCGCAGGTGGCCGACGGACAGACGTCGGCTGACGACGCCCTGGAACAGCTGAAGACCCTGCCGTATGAGGACTTGTCCTTCGCGAAGGTGGACCACCATCGGCACATCCGCAGCGGGTTCCCTGAGGTCGTGTACTGCGAGCGGAAAACACCGGAACAGATCCGGGACATCATGAAGGCGATCCACAACCGTGCCGGTCTGGTCCTCGGGACCAGAGCGTCCGCGGAACAGTATGAGGTCGTCCGGGCCGCGCTGCCCGAGGCCGTCTACCACGAGGTCCCGCGCTGCATCACGGTCGGAGAGCCGAAGGAGATCATCGGCAACGTGGCCGTCTGCACGGCGGGCACCACCGACATCCCTGTCGCGGAAGAGGCGGCGCTGACCGCCTGGATGTGCGGGGCGGAGGTCCATCGCTACTATGACGTCGGCGTGGCCGGTCTGCACCGCCTGCTCGACCAGATCGACGACATCCGCGCGGCCCACGCCATCGTGGCTGTCGCCGGCATGGAAGGCGCTCTGGCCAGCGTGCTCGGCGGACTGGTGGACGCGCCCATCGTCGCCGTCCCCACCAGCGTGGGCTACGGCGCCAACTTCGGCGGACTGTCCGCTCTGCTGGCCATGCTCAATTCCTGCGCGGCCGGTTCCGCGGTCGTCAACATCGACAACGGCTTCAACGCCGGGTTCATGGCGGCGAAGATCAATCGCCAGACGGTGAAAGGAGAAGACCGATGAGAGATGAGATCTGGGTCCTGACCACCAACCTCGACGACTGCACCGGAGAGACGCTGGCGTACTGCATGGAGAAACTCTTCGACGCGGGTGCCAGAGACGTCTGGTACACGCCCATCTTCATGAAGAAGGGGAGACCGGCCTACGCGCTGTCCGTCATGTGCAAAGACGACGTCAAAGACGAGTGCATCCGGATCATCTTCCGTGAGACCTCCGCCATCGGGATGCGGGTCTCTCGCGAGGAACGGGTCCTCATGGACCGCGAAGCCGTGACGGCGGACACCCCTTACGGCACGGTGGACGCCAAGCTCCTGACTTATGAGGACATCGAAAAGACCACCATCGAATATGAGAGCGCGAAAGCGCTGGCCGAAGAAAACGGCGTCCCGCTCAGCGCGATCCTGAAATAAGAAAACGATAGAAAAAGAGAGCAGGTCCCTGCTCTCTTTTCTTCACAAAATGGTTGTGCGTCAATAATAAAAAGATTATAATAAAATTTGTATAAACTATACGTGTACCAAGGAGAAAGGTGGTATTCTATGAAAAAGGTAAGAGATCTTTTGTTCTCCTTCCTGACCAAAATCGAAAAACTGGACTATTTCCTGGTCATCGTGCTCTGGAGCCTCGGCGCTCTGGCGGCCCCGTTCGGGTTCCCGTGGATCGTCCTCGGCATTCTGGCGCTCCATGCTTTTGAGACCGTGACCATCGGCCTGAAGGTCGGGAGAGAGGCCAACGAGAATTTCCTGTATTCCCTGTGCATGTGCATGACCTTCGGGTTCACCTGGTGGGTCCCGCTGCGCTGGAAGACAGAGAACGGCCTGCTGAAGTAAGGAAAGGAGAAACAAAATGGTTGCTGTATTATCTTATGTCGCGTGCATCGGTCTGTGGATCGTCAACACGCTCATCCTGATCATCAAGAAGAACCCGTTCTGGCTTCTTCTGCTCTTCTTCACGCATCTCTTCGAACTCCTGACCGTCGGTCTGAAGACCGGCAGAAAGTTCGGCGAGAAGGACCCTGTGTCCATCGCCAGCTGCATCTGCTTCGGCTTCCTCTGGTGGCTGCCGCTCAAAAAGCAGATGGAACGGGAGACCTTTACCGATGACGACTTTGTCCGTCGCCCCGACGACATCGTCATCCGTCATGACTGAGGAGGATGTGCAATGGGAATCAAATATGAGCACAACGCGGTCGTCATCGCGGAAGCGCCGAAGCTGAACTACACGCACAACTATGTGTGCCTTCCTTATGACTACGGCCGTCAGAGCTATGAGGACAGAGCGGACGTCAAGGCGATCAAAGCCACGGTCCGCGGCGCCCTCGACGACCTGGACAAGGCCACCGGCTGGAAAGAGAAGTTCCGGGGCCAGAAGATCCTGATCAAACCGAACCTCGTGTTCGTCACCCCGAAGACCGGGTATCGCTACGACTATGACATCCCGCAGACCACGGACCCCCGCGTCTTCGACGCCACCATGGAAGTGCTGTCCGAGCTGTGCGACGACATCGTCATCGGCGAGGGCTCCGGTCTCGTGACCTGGGGCTATGCCAAGATCGCCGGCTATCTCCGCATCGCGGAGAAATACGGCGCCCGCTTCATGGCGTTCGAAGAGCGCCCCACCGAGCGGTATTTCTGCCCGAAGGCGGAAGTCGGCCGGGAAGTCTATTTCCCCGACATCGTCGGCGAAGTTGTCCGCGGAGAGCGTCTCTATGTCTCGCATCCGAAGACCAAGTGCAACATCTACACCGGCGTCACTCTGGGCTTCAAGAACTCGATGGGCACGTATTCCGTCAACATGCGCGCCCGGAACCATACCTATGAGATCGACACCAAGCTGACCGACATCATGTATGCCTTCAAACCGGACCTGACGGTCATCGACGGCATCATCGGCGGCGAGGGCAACACCCCCGGTCCGAACGATCCGGTCCTCTTCGACCGCATCATCTGCGGCACCAACGCCGTGGAAGTCGACCGCGTCACCACCGAGCTCATGGGCTTTGACCCGAAGGAGAGCCGGCTGCTGATCGAAGCGGACAAGAAGGGCTTCAACGATCCCGATGTCGAGATCATCGGCGAGAAACGCGTCGTGCCGTTCCGCAGAGCGGAACCCACCCTGCTCTCCGAGCGCTTCAAGAAGAACTGGCCCGGCGTCAAGGAGTTCGTCGGTTACACCAACCCCCATGTGCCGAAGCTGACCAAACTCGACGGTATCCCCTTTGAAGATGTCTTCGCGATGGAACAGTACGACCGGGGCGGCACCCCGTCCTCGCTCGGCACCTGCTTCGAAGTCTTCTTCGCTTCCTATACCTATCCGCTGACCAAAAAACGTCACCTGAACGTCGTCGTCGGCGAAGGCGCGGAATTCGAAGGCAAGAAGTACTGGATCTCCGATGACGGACATGCCTACAGCCTCGAAGAGCTGAAAGAGCTGCCCTACCTGACCGTCGTGGTCGGGGAGAACTCCGCTCCCGCGAAAGAGGCTGCCAGCCATCCGTTCTTCTTCATCCGCGGCTGGGGCGAAGTCAACAACCTCGCCGTCCGCATGGCCGCGGCCATGATGCCGACGCTGCCCGGTCAGACCGACCTGCATTGGCTGCCCTGGATCGGCATCGGCGCCGTCCGCAAGTATGTCGTCAAGCTCGCCAGAGCCGCGATGGGCCATCCCACCGACATGACATACGACGCGTTCCGCGACGGTCCTTACACCATCCCGGAACTGGAAGCGCAGAACCTCGACGTGGACTGCATCCCGGCTCCGCTGCCGCCTCTGACTCTGAAAGACAGACTGAAGGCCATGAAGGAGACCAAGATCCTCGCGCAGTTCCTGATCTAAAACGAGAAAACACCCCTGCCGTTCGGCGGGGGTGTTTTTTATTGTCTTTATTCTGCAAGGCCGAGCCAGTCGATCTCCTTCGCGTCCCGGAACGTGTTCTGCGTGACGAACTCCGCCATGCGGGGGTGGGGCGCGGTCAGGACCTTCGCATCCGCGCTGAGGTAGGGCGGCACTTCGGTCTGCGCGTTGTTTCCCCAGAGCATGAAGGTGGCATCCATCGCCTCCAGGTACGGGAAGAGGAGGGCCCGGAAGGGCTCCCACAGCGTCCGATGGGACCCGGGTTCGCCGGGGCGCACGGTCAGGGTCGAGTTGAGGAAAAGGACGCCCTGCGCCTCCATCCGGTCGAACCAGTCCGTGGGCGGCGCGATGGGGAAGGCGCCGGAGGCGATCTGTTCCCGCACCACGGCCAGCGGCGGGTTGGTGCCGGTCTCGTTGTAGTAGATCGCCTTGAGGATGTTCCTCAGAGAGGACTGGCGGATCCTGCAGTCCCAGCCCTGTCCGCGGAGCTCCGAGACCTCGAAGCTGCGGCCGGTGGCCACGGGCACGCCATCCCGCTCGTTGAAGGAGGGGTAGGGGTCCATGCCGACGATGACATAGGCCACGGGCGCCTCCATGGACAGGAAGCGGAGCACCCGCTCTTTCTGCGGATAGTACTCCGTGCCGTCCAGCTGCGCTTCGATGTCGCTCAAGACCCGGCCGGTCTCCAGGTCAGACAGAAGGGCATCCCAGCGGGATGCCCAGGTCGTTTGAAACATAGGTGTGCTCCTCAGTCGTCCAGCAGATAGATGCCGGAGTTCAGCACGACGATCTCGTTGTCTCCGACGCGGAGATACCGAAGGACGCCTTCCTCGAACTTCTTGTAGTCCTCGGAGGTGTAGTTCTTCAGGGAGATCTTCTTGATGTTGTTGGACGTCTTGCAGCAGACGAAGAGGTCGTCGCCGTAGCGGGAGACGGACATGGGTCTGCCGAAGGCCAGCGTGTCCACGCCGCCGATGCGGAAGTCGACGCGCTCCAGCTTGGTGGAGTAACGGACGATGGCGTTCTGGTCCGGGACCGCGCACCAGAGGTTCTTGCCGTCGGGGGCGCAGCCGCGCAGCGCGCAGTCGTGATAGAGCAGATCGCCGGTCCAGATCAGGGTGCCGCCGATGTCGAAGATGCCGATCTCACCGGTGGGGAACACGACGTTGATGTAGTCCCGGGGCGATTCACAGACCGCGCAGGAGATGTAGTCGTTGATCTGCTTGGTGATCTCCTCGTGGGCGGGGCCGAATTTGCATTTTGTGTAGAAGTTCTTTTTGACTTTCTGCACGACCATGGTGTTGAGGTTGTAGAACCAGAAGGAGATGCGCAGACGGCCGTCGTCATCCTTTTTGTCCGGCTCGATGATGACGAATCCTTCCGGATGGGGAACGATGTCCAGAGGCATGTAGTCTAAAATCTGTTTCATGATGTCACCTTATTGTTCTCAGAGATTGGTATCGTGCAGGACCTGATAGCAGAGCGTCATCAGGCTGTCGTTGAGGTGGACGTTTTCCACGGCGACCTGCGGATATTCTTCTTTGATGTTGTAGTGGGAGAAGTTCCAGAAGCCGATGACGCCGGAACTGACCAGCGTGGGCACGAGTTCCTCGGCCGCCTCGTAGGGGACACAGAGGATGGCGACTTTGACGCCGTTGTCCTTGCAGAAGTCCTCGATGTCTCTGGACGAGCGGATCGGCATGCCGTTGATCATCTGACCGGACAGGCTTTCCTTCTTGTCGAAGATCCCGATGAGGTCGAAGCCTCTCTTTTGATAGTCGATCTGCAGGGCGATGGTGTGGCCCAGGTTCCCGGCTCCGATGAGGATGGTCTTGAAGCCGCTGTCGACGCCGAGGATCTTGCCGATCTCTTTGTACAGGCTCTCGATGTTGTAGCCGTATCCCTGCTGGCCGAAGCCGCCGAAATTGTTGAGGTCCTGACGGATCTGAGACGCGGACAGGCCCATGCGGTCCGCCAGCTCGCGGCTGGAGATGCGCACCATGCCGGCGTCTTTCAGATATCCGAGAAAACGGTAATACCGGGGCAGTCGTTTGATGACGGAATTCGATACGTATTTGGATCCCATAACGTTTGTACTCCTTGAGAATTGTTGGTTTAGAGACAGCGCCAATGTGTCACAGGGTCTTTTGCTTGATAATCAGAGAGACGTGACGGTCTCCATGACATAGTTTCCGAACTCTTCGCAGGTGGCGCCGCCGGGCCGGCCGGTGATCACCAGTTTCCGCTCGGTGTCGTTGCAGATCTCAAGCGCCTTCGCCAGCTTGTCGGCCTTCTCGATATAGCCGATGTGGCGGAGGAGCATCTCGGTGGCTTTGAACATGCTGCAGGGGTTCGCGTACTGTCCGCGGCCCTCTTCGATCATCCGGGGAGCGGAGCCGTGGATGGCCTCGAACATGCAGTATTTATCGCCCAGGTTGCCGGAGCCGGCGGTGCCGACGCCGCCCTGGATCTGCGCGGCCTCATCGGTGATGATGTCGCCGTAGAGGTTGGGCATGACGAAGACCTGGAACTGACTGCGGCGGGCCGGGTTGACGAGGTTCGCCGTCATGATGTCGATGAACCAGTCCTCCGCCCGGATGCCGGGATAGTCTTTCGCGACTTCGTGGGCGATCTTCGTGAAGTTGCCATCGGTCTTTTTCATGATGTTCGCCTTGGTGACGATGGCCACATAGTCTTTGCCGTTGTTCTTCGCGTACTCGAAGGCGGCCCGGCAGATGCGCTCGGTGCCCGCTTTCGTGGTGACTTTGAAATCAAAGGCCAGTTTGTCCGGGATCTCGCAGCCCTTGGAGCCGAGGACGTATTCACCCTCCGTGTTCTCCCGGAAGAAGATCCAGTCGATGTCTTCCGCGGGGACCTTGGTGGGACGGACGTTTGCGTAGAGGTCCAGCTCCCGCCGCATGGCGACGTTCGCGCTCTCCAGCGTGCCGCCGGTGGGGGTGGTGGTGGGGCCTTTCAGGATGACGTCGCAGGTCTTGAGTTCCGCCAGCACATCGTCCGGGATGGGTTTCCCGACCGTCATGCGGTTCTCGATGGTCAGACCTTCGATGTCTTTGAGTTCGATCTTGCCGGAAGCGATGTCGTCCTTCAGAAGGAATTCGATGAGCCGTCTGGACTCGGCCGTGATGACAGGGCCGATGCCGTCGCCGCCGCAGAAGCCGATGACGACGTGATCAAGGTGCGCGAAATCCTTCTTCTCGGTGTCCGCTTCCATGCGGTCTTCCCGCGCGAGCTGTTCTTCGAGGAGCGCTTTGAAGTGCGCCGTGCACTCTTCGATGTAGGGTTCGTAGTTCGGCATGGAAATATAGTTCCTTTCAACTTGTTTTCATTTTTAACAAAGTTATTATATTGGTTTGATACTATTATGTCAATGCGAAAACAAAAAAGATACTAAAACGAGCATATCTTGTGGTCAAAGCCGGCCATCGGCTTGAAGTCATACACTATATTTGATATAATAATCCGAATTCAAGAACTCTGGTAAAAAGGAGAACACACAACTATGTTGATGGAATATCTGAAGGCGGCGGCTCTGGGCATCCTCCAGGGCGCTACCGAGTTCCTGCCGGTCTCGAGCTCCGGCCACCTTTCTGTGGCCCAGCACTTCCTGGGACTGTCGGGGGACGGTTCTTTACAGCTGACCGTGTTCCTGCACATCGGGACCCTGGTCGCCGTCATCGCCGTCTACTACAAGACGTTCTGGAAACTGCTGAAAGAGATCGCGAAGACCGTGGGTGATGTGTTCACGCGCAAACTCGACACGAAGCATGTCTCCGATGACCGTCACATGCTCTACATGATGGTCATCTCCTGCATCCCGCTGCTGTTCCTGTTCATCCCCGTCGGGGGAGGCCGGAACGTCAAGGACCTCGTGGAGGGTCTGGCCAACGACACGGACATCCTGCTCGAGGGCTTCTGCTTCCTGATCACCGCCATCCTGCTGTTCACCGGTTCCTACATGGCCCGGACGAAGAAGAACATCCGGCCCATGGTAGAGGGCAAGGACGCCTGGTGGGTCGATGTGGCCCAGCTGGCGGCTGCCGCTTTCCCGGGCATCTCCCGGTCCGGTTCCACCATCTCCACCGGGATGCTGCTCGGCGTGGAGAAAAACTACATGGTCGAGTACTCCTTCGTGCTCGGCACCCCGGCGATTCTGGCCGCCGCGGTCCTGGAGATCAAAGACGCGCTGGAGGGCGGCGCCATGGCTCTGGACCTTGGCCCGGTCCTCGTGGGCATCGTGGTCGCGGCCGTCGTCGGCGTCGCCGCCATCAAGCTGCTCGAGTGGCTCGTCAGCAAAGATAAATTCCAGTTCTTCGGATACTACTGTCTCATCCTGTCCGCTGTGGTCATCACGCTGGCCACGCTCGAGAAACTCGGTATCCTTTGATTTGAATCATTGAGGTGAATCCTATGGCTGCTTCCCAGAACAAGGGAACTTCCGGAAAAAAGAATCCGTCGAACAGTAGATCGACGAAGAAGAGCACCGCTTCGAAGGCGGCGCAGAAGAACGCCCGGACGGCAAAAGGGACGGCGCCTGCCGGCAACAAGCAGGTCGGCGCGGTCGTGCTGTTCGCTGTGGCGCTCTTCCTGCTGTTTCTGGCATTTATCAACGGCGGCAACGTGTGGGCCGTCCTGCAGGGCGCCTTCTTCGGCCTGTTCGGCGTCATGGCCTACATCATCCCGTTCCTGCTGATCATCGTCGCGGTCCTGATCTCCATGGACAAGGACAGCGTCAGCCTGCGCCCGAAGGTGCTGCTGGCCGCCCTTCTGATCTGGTTCCTCTGCAGCGCGATCTACGTGTTCGCGGGCGACGGCGCTCCCGGCGGGTTTGGATCGGCGGTCGCCGGTGCTTACAAGCTCGGGAGCGAAGGCCTGAGCGGCGGTGCGATCGGCGCCATCCTCGGCGCCCCGCTGCTGATGATGTTTGGTTATAAACTGCCCGCAGGACTCACGCTGATCCTGCTGGCGTTCGTCA
>JAGACE010000217.1 GCA_017614275.1 Clostridia bacterium
AGGTCGATCGCGTAATAGATGTTGCCGAGCTCCCTGAAGTACGCGACCTGATAGGGCCAGAGGTCTTTTGCCTTCAGCACGCCCTTTTTGTCCCCCGCGTCGATGACGGCCTTCGCCAGCATGTTGCCGGCCTTCATGGCGGCCTCGATGCCGGAGCCCAGGAAGGGCATGGTCATATAGGCGCTGTTGCCGACGGCGGCATAGCCGTCCGCCACCATGACCGACAGCGTACAGCGGACGCCGAGTTCGACCCAGCGCTCAACGATCATTTTGTCGGAGAGGACCGCATTGCGTTCCTTCAGGTCCGCGAGGGCCTCCTTCTGCTGCTCTTTCGTCTGGCCGCCGAAGGTGCCGATGAGCACGTCCACTTCGTCCCGCTCGTTGAGGTTGCACCAGGAGATGCCGCAGCGGTCCATATGGAAGAGTGTGAGCACGCTCTCCGGGTCCGGCGTGGGAGAGCCGGGGACGCGTTCGAAGAAGCCGCGGTAGACGTCGAAGACCTCCGAGTCCTTCGGCTGGGCCTCGATGCGGAACTTCTTCGGCACCTGCGCGCGGAAGGGTGAGCGCAGGCCGGACGCGTCGATGACGAGGTCCGCTTCGTACTTCTTCCCCTTCGTGGTCTTCGCGCCGACGACCCGGTCCTTCTTCACGAGGAGCTCCTTCACCCTGACGCCGAACTCCACGTCGGCGCCGGCCTCCCGGGCCAGTTTCGTCAGGTGTTTCGTCAGGCCGCGCCGGGACACGGAGATCTCCTCCATGGGAGGCAGCGGCGGCACGATGAGGTTCGACTGGTTGTCCGGGGACCAGAAGATCCATTTGCTCTTCTGGGTGTAGTCCTCCCGGGGCGGTTCGGGGATGTCCACGAGGTCGAAGATGTCGTGACGGATGTCGTCGTACCAGGGGTAGCCGGCCTCCGCCTCTTTGGCGGCCTCCAGCACCGTCACGTCATGACCGGCCTCCGCCAGTTTGATGGCGGCCACCATGCCGCCCTGTCCGGCGCCGAGGACGAGGATCTTTTTCATAGGCATTCTCCTTTGTTTCGTTCTGCCCCCATTATAGCAAAAAGCAGCCCGGTCTGAAACCGGGCTGCCGATGGATTTTGTTTCTTTAATCGAGGTTCCGGAGCATGTCGAAGTACTCTTTGTAGTACTTGCGCAGCGGTTCCGGATCCATGATGCATTCGACGCCGAGGCCGACACAGCCGCCGTGGTCTCTGCGCATGGGGGGCATGACGTTCCAGAGCCCCTTCTTCGGGGTGGTTTTCCCGATCTCGAAGTCCTGCCACTCCTCGTCCAGCGGATGGAGCGCGGAGTTCGTGCAGGAGGCGCCGTCGGAGGCTCTCCACCACTCGTCGATGTCGATGTCGAGGCTCTTGTCGTGCGTGCAGTGGCCGATGAACCAGCCGGTGTACCAGAAGACCGGGTTCGCGCTGCGGATCTGCTTGTACATCCCGTTCGCCTTCCGCTCGGAGGAGTCGGTGGAGATGGAGAACGTGTAGCAGTCCGGGTTGGTCTCGAGGAATTCGTTGAGTTCCTTCGCGCCCTTCAGCGTCAGGTCGTAGTACACGTCGTCGCAGGCGTTCCAGAGCGCCTTGATGCGGCCGAGGCGGAGCATGTTGAACGGATTGGCTTTGCCGTCGCGGTCGGAGGTCAGCTTCCACTGCATCAGCTGCATGTCATAGGCCTTGCGGAACGGGGTGTTGCCGGCGATGGCGCCGAGCAGGACGAAGGAGACGAACTCCAGCATCGGGCGCTGGATGCCGATGGCGTCGATGACCGTGGTGCCTTCGCAGGGGCCTGCGATGGCGGTGACGGACTTCAGCAGATCGCCCTGGCCGCCCTTGAACAGCGGAGAGAGCTCGTCGGCAGGCGTGACCGCCCGCTCCTCTTCGGAGCCGAACGCCAGGAGATGCGCGAACATACGCACCGTGGCGCCGCCGAAGCTGTGGCCGAGGATGTGGAGGCGCTGGATGTCGCCGTCTTCCGCGGGTTTGCCCCAGTTCGGGAACTTCGCTTCCGTGTAGACTTTGCCGAAGCGCTCGTGGCCGTACTTTTTGGAGTGCGCGATGCCGTAGTCGACCTGCGTGCCGGTGATGGACGCGTAGACTTCGCAGGCGCGGTCCCAGGCGGAGCCGAGGGAGCTGAAGCTCAGCGCGTGGGCCTCATAGCCCTCGTACTGGAGCTCCTTGGTGAAGCTGCCGGCCGTGCCGCCGAAGTAGGGCAGCAGGTTGTAAAGCTTCTCGTCTTCGCCGAAGCCGAGCATGCCGTGGCAGAATGCGAACGCGTCTTTTTTGACGCCGGTGGTGTTGGACATGGGTCTCATCCTTTCATTTTCTTCTATGCAGTTTTTATTTCAGTCCGAGAAGCAGGTTGAGGTACTTCTTGTAATTCTTGCGATACTTTCTCCGGAACACGAAGGCCTGCGGGCTCATGCCGACGACGTCCATGTGGTCGCCCTGATAGACGGGCATGACGTTCCAGATGCCCTTCTTCGCGGTGCCCTTCTTCGGGTCGAAGTCCTGCCATTCCTCGTCAGAGGGATGCAGCGCGGAGTTCGAGCAGGAGGCGCCGTCGGAGGCTCTCCACCACTCGTCGATGTCGATGTCCAGACTCGGGTCGTGCGCGCAGGTACCGATGGCTTTGCCGGTGATGAAGAACGGCGGGAACGTGTTCCACTTCATGCGATAGGTGCCGTCTTTTTTCTTCTTGCTGTTGTCCGTGGAGATGGAGAAATAGTAGGCGGACGGAGCGGTCTCGACGAACTCGTTGATCTCCTTCGCGCCCTTCAAGGTCAGGTCGTAGTAGACTTCGTCTTCGGACTTCCAGAGTTTGAAGACCTTGCCCATGCGGAGCATTCTCGTCGGATGGAGCAGCTTGTCCCGGTCAGAGGTCATCTTCCACTGGATCAGCTGCATGTCGTAGATCCGGCGGAACGGCGTGTTGCCGAGGAGGTTGCCGAAGACATAGTAGGTGATGAAGCGGCCGATGGGAAGGATGACGGGACGGAGGGCGTCGATGACGACGGTGCCGTCATGCGGGCCGGCAACGGTGGTGACGGACTTCAGCAGATCGCCGTGACCGCCGGCGAACAGCGGGGACAGTTCGTCGGCCGGAGTGACCGCGCGTTCCTCTTCGGAACCGAATTCCATGAGGTGCGCGAACATGCGGACCGTGGCGCCGCCGAAGCTGTGGCCGAGGATGTGGAGCCGCTGGATGTCTCCGTCGACTGCGGGCTTGCCCCAGTTCGGGAGTTTGGCTTCCGTGTAGACCTTGCCGTAACGGTCGTGGCCGTATTTCTTGGAATGCGCGATGCCGTAATCGACGCGGGTGCCGGTCAGGGACGCATAGACCTCACAGGCGCGGTCCCAGGCGGAGCCCAGGGAACTGAAGCTCGGAGCGCAGGCCTCATAGCCCTGCTTCTTCAGGATCTTGGTGATGCTGCCGGCGGCGCCGCCCCAGTAGGGCATGACCTTGTTGACCAGTTCGTCTTCGCCGAAGCCGAGCATGCCGTGGCAGAACGCGAACGCGTCAGCGCGGACTTCATTGTTTTTCTTGGACATGATGTTTTCCTCTCCTTTATTAATATCGAATTGAAAGCTATTTGACCGTACAAACTGTTTCTTAAACAAACCTTAAAACTTTACATAACAGTTATACAATGATTTATTTCTGTATAAAGCCTGAAACGGCAGAAAACAGCCCGGCCCAGGAGCCGGGCTGTTCGAAACGGTTTCGATCAGTCAAGAGACAGG
>JAGACE010000218.1 GCA_017614275.1 Clostridia bacterium
GACGGTGTTGACCGCCGTGTCGAAGCCGATGGTCAGGTCGGTACAGGAGATATCGTTGTTGATGGTGCCGGGGATGCCGACGCAGTTGATGCCTTTGTGGGAGAGCGCCTGGGCGCCGCGGAACGAGCCGTCCCCACCGATGACGACGACGCCTTCGATGCCGAGCCGCCGGCACATGTCCGCCGCCTTCTCCTGGCCGCGGTCGGTCATGAATTCCATGCTCCGGGCCGTGCGCAGGACCGTGCCGCCCCGCTGGACGATGTTGGACACGCTGCGGAGGTTCATTTCCGTGACGTCGCCGGACATCAGGCCTTCATAGCCGTTGTAGATGCCGAGGACGCGCATATCGTTTTCCAGACCGGTACGGACGACGGCGCGGACCGCCGCGTTCATGCCGGGGGCGTCTCCGCCGCTGGTGAGGACACCGATCGTTTTCATAAGCGAGGACCTCCTAAAAGAAATAGGATATAAGATATTGTATTCATATTCTTAGGACGCTGTCAACGGTAAAAGACATTCTCTTCCCCGAGCAGCCGCTTCAGTTCCGACAGCAGTCCGTCGCTGACGAGGATCGTGCCGAACCGCGCCTGTTTGACGTAGCGTTCCGAATCTTTGAAATAGTAGTAGACCTGGTTGGTTCCACCGGCAAAGATCTCCATCAGATTGTCCGCCTTCGGGATCCGCGGGTCCTCCTCCCCGTCGAAGCGCAGGAACAGGCCGTTGACCCGGTGCTGTTTCTGCGGAGCTTCCGCCGGAGCAGAGACTTTTCCGCTGCCGTCCGCCGGACACTCTTCCAGTTTCATGGCGATGAGTTTCGGGCGGTCTTCGTCCCGGACGACCAGCCGGGCCCGGACGAGCAGGACCGCGCCCTCCCGGAGCAGCGGGCCGTAGTCCGCGTAGGTCTTCGGGAAGACCGTCAGTTCCATGCCGCCGGTCAGGTCTTCGGCCAGGACCGTGGCCATCGTGGTGTTGTTCCGCGTCAGGCGGACCCGGATCTCCGACACCATGACCAGGACGCTGACGAGGTCGTCGTCCTGATACCGGGACGTGCCGTCCTCGGTGGCCGCCAGCAGTTCATAGAGTTTCTGGTAGCCCAGCTCTTCCGTCAGGGCCGTGTACCGCTGCATGGGGTGGCCGGACAGATAGAGCCCCGCGGTCTCCTTTTCGAAGGCCAGCAGATCCATCGGGTCGAACTCGGGCAGTTCCGGGACCACGACGCCTTCTTCCTGCGCCGCGTCCGGGTCCATGACCTCGAACAGGCCGATCTGCCCCTCCACGTTCTTCCGGCGGTCGCTGTCGATCCCCTCCAGCATCTCCGGCAGGACCGTGATCATCTGCCGACGGTTGAGGTCCAGACCGTCCAGTGCGCCGCACTTGATGAGGCTCTCCACCGCCTTGCGGTTGAAGTTGCGGCCGTGGATCCGCTTCAGGAAGGAATAGAACGACGTGTAGGGCCCGGAGCGTTCGCGCTCGGAGACGAGATCTTCTATGAGGTTCCGGCCGAGGCCCTTGACGGCCAGCAGGCCGAAGAGGATGTCTCCGTCGCGGATGGTGAATCGCGCCTCCGAGGAATTCACGTGGGGCGGGACGACCCGGATGCCGAGCCGACGGCATTCGGCGATGTACTCCACCACCTTGTCCGTCCAGTCCAGCACGCTGGTGATCTGGCAGGCCAGGAACTCCGCCGGGTAATGGCATTTCAGGTAGGCGGTCTGGTAGGCCAGCGTGGCGTAGGCCGCCGCGTGCGATTTATTGAACGCGTAGGACGCGAAGCTGATCATCTCGTCGAAGATGGCGTTGGCCGCCCCCTCGTCGATGCCGTTCTGCCGGCAGCCGGCGACGAAGTCCACCCGCTCTTCTTCCATGACCTTCTGCTTCTTCTTGGACATGGCGCGCCGCACGATATCGGCGTGTCCGTATGTATACCCCGCCAGCTTCCGGCAGACCTGCATGACCTGCTCCTGGTAGACCATGCAGCCGTAGGTGACGTCCAGGATGTCCTTCAGTTCGGGCGTCACATAGGATACCCGGGAGGGATCGTGGCGGTTCTGGATGTAGGTCGGGATGGAGTCCATGGGGCCGGGGCGGTACAGGGACGTGATGGCGATGAGGTCCTCCAGTTTCTCCGGGCGGAAGCGGATCATGACCGACTTCAAGCCCGAGGACTCGAACTGGAAGACGCCCTCGGTCTCCCCCTTGCCCAGCATTTGGAAGGTCTCGGGGTCCTCCTCCGGGATGTCTTTCACGGAGAACGACGGATCCTTCCGCCGGACGAGTTCCTCGCAGTCCCGGATGACGGTCAGGGTGCGCAGCCCCAGGAAGTCCATCTTCAAAAGGCCGAGTTCCTCGAGTTCCGTCATGGTGTACTGCGTGACAGTGGTGCCGTCCTTGACGGACAGCGGCACATAGGAGTCCACGGGGTCCGCCGTGATGACGACGCCCGCCGCGTGGGTCGAGGTGTGCCGGGGCATGCCCTGAATCTTCATCGCGTTGTCGACGAGTTCCCGGACCTCCGCGTCGTTCGCGTAGAGGTCTTTCAGCTCCCGGGTGGCCTCCACCGCTTTCTTCAGGTCGTGGCCAAGCTGCCAGGGGATCAGGCGATTGACCGCGTCGACCTTGCTGAAGGGGATCTCCAGCACGCGTCCGACGTCCCGGACGGCCTGGCGGGCCTTCAGGGTCCCGAAGGTGACGATCTGCGCCACGTGGTCCGCTCCGTACTTCCGGATGACATAGTCGATGACCTCGCCCCTGCGCTCGTAACAGAAGTCGATGTCGAAGTCGGGCATGGAGACCCGCTCCGGGTTTAAGAACCGCTCGAAAAGCAGATCGTATTTCATCGGGTCCACGTCTGTGATCCCGACACAGTAGGCGACGAGGCTCCCGGCGCCGGAGCCCCTGCCGGGCCCCACCGGGATCTCTCTTCGTTTCGCGTAGTCCACGAAGTCGTGGACGATCAGATAGTAGTCGGTGTACCCCATGGAGTCCACCACGGAGAGCTCATAGTCCATCCGCTCGCGGTACTCCGCAGGGACGTCTTCCCCGTACCGGCGGCTCAGTCCCGCCTCGGCCATGGCCCGCAGATAGGCGGCGTGGTCGCCATCCTCCGGGATGCCGAAGGGGTTGTCCGCGGGGATCGTGAAGTGCGGCAGTTTGGTGACGCCGAACTCCAGGTCCACCTGACAGCGCTCGGCGATCTTCTGTGTGTTCTCCAGCGCTTCCGGCACATCGCGGAAGAGTTCCTCCATCTGCTCCGGGGACTTCAGATAGAACTCCTCCGTCCGCAGATCCATCCCGGTCTCTTCCTTCAGGGTATGGTTCGTCTGGATGCACAGGAGGATCTTCTGGGTCCGGGCGTCCTCCTGCTGCAGGTAGTGGCAGTCGTTGGTGCAGACGACCGGGATGCCGGTCTCTCTGGACAGGCGCAGCATCTGCGGCCGGATGGAGGCCTCCTCGGGCATGCTGTGGTCCTGCAGTTCCAGGAAAAAGTTCCCCTCCCCGAAAAGATCCCGGTATTCCAGGGCGCAGGCCTTCGCCTTCTCATAGTTGCCGTCGAGCAGAGCAGACGGTACATCGCCGGCCAGGCAGCCGGACAGGGCGATGAGTCCCTTCGAATACTTCTTCAGGAGCTCCCGGTCCATCCTTGGCTTCCGATAGAAGCCCTCCGTGAAAGACAGGGAGACGAGTTTCATCAGGTTCTGATATCCCTCGTTGTTCTCGCAGAGGAGCACGAGGTGGTGCCGTTCGTTGGCCAGGGGGCCGGCCTTCTCCAGCCGGCTGCCCGCCGCCACATAGACCTCGCAGCCCAGGATGGGTTTGACGCCGGCGGCTTTGCAGGCTTTATAAAAAGCAACGGCGCCATACATGACGCCGTGATCGGTGAGCGCAAGGGACTCCATCCCCAGGGCCTTCGCCCGTTCGGGCAGGTCCCGGATGCGACAGGCACCGTCCAGCAGACTGTATTCGCTGTGCACATGCAGATGGGTAAAGGCCATGCGGCTCACCTCCTTATGATCTCTTCTTCAGTTTTTCGACGCTCCTCAGGTCGTCGGCGTATTCCAGGATCTTCTGCAGGCGGTGGTTGACGCCGGACCGGCTGATGGGCTCGGAGAGGTTCTCCCCCAGTTCCTTCAGCGAGTAGTCAGCGTTCTCCAGCCGGAGTTTCGCCAGTTCCCGCAGTTCCGGCGGCAGGGACTCGAGGCCCCGCTTCCGATCGATGTACCGGATGGCTTCGATCTGCCGGTAGGCGGCGTCGAAGGTCCGGGTGGAATTCGCGTTCTCAAAGTTCATGCGCCGGTTGACCCGGTTGCGCATGTCCTTGTACATTTTGGTGCCCATGAGTTCCAGCGTGGACTCGGTGGCGCCCATGAGGGTCAGCAGGTCCTCCACGCTCTCGGAGTCCTTGAAGTAGATGACGTGGGCCCCGCCCCGCATCACATATTTCGGTGACAGGCCCGCCTGCTCCATCTGCGCCATCAGGTCGCTGCAGAGGTTCTTCGTGGAGAGGACGAATTCCATGTGGTAGTCCTTCTCCGGGTCGGTGACGGTGCCGGCGGTCAGAAACGCGCCCCGGAACAGGGCGGCCGGGCAGTTCTCGCACTGCAGCAGCCCGGTGTTCTGCCGGCGGTTGACCTCGTTGCCGCTGTACCCGAACTCCGACAGGATGGCCTGTCGGTCGACGGGGTCCTCCACGGTGATGCGGTATTTCCCGCCGGCGGTCCGCTCGGTCTTCGGGCGGTGGCCGGTCATCTCTTTGACGGCGGCAACATAGGCGTCCGCGATCCCCTCGTGTTCGGTGCGGATCCCCATCTCCGAGGCGCCGAACGAGCGGCAGAACAGGAACAGGGCGTAGGTCTCGGCCTGGCGGCAGCACAGCGGCAGGTTCCCGGACGCACGGGCCGCCTCGGAAAAGGCGATCAGCTCGCTCTTGACGTCGTGGGAAAAGGACACGCCTGCCACCTCCTCATTTCTTCTGGATGTCTCTGTGGGTCGTACTGCAGTGCACGTTCTGCTCCCGCAGATGCCGTGCCATGGCCTCGGCGAAGGTCACCGAGCGGTGTTTTCCGCCGGTGCAGCCGAAGGCGAGGATCAGTTCGCTCTTGCCCTCCTCCTGATAGAGCGGGAGGGCGAAGTCGATGAGGTCGGTCAGTTTCTGCAGGAAGACCTGCGACTGGTCGAACCCCATGACGAAGTCGGTGACCGCGTCGTCCAGACCGGTCTTGTTCTTCAGTTCCGCGACATAGAAGGGGTTCGGCAGACAGCGGACGTCGAACAGCAGGTCCGCGTCCGAGGGCACGCCGTACTTGAAGCCGAACGACATGCACTGGACCCGGAGGGTCTGGTCGCCGCTGGACAGATAGAGCCCCGCGATGCGGTCCTTCAGCTGTTTGGCCGACAGATAGGTCGTGTCCACCGTGAAGTCCGCCCGCTGCTTGAAGGGGGCGATGAGTTCGCGTTCCGCCGCGATGGCCTCTTTGATGGACTGGTTGTAGGTCCCGGCCAGCGGATGGCGCCGGCGGGTCTCCTGGAACCGGTTCATCAGGACGCCGTCCTCGCAGTCGATGAACAGCAGGTGGAACGGGACGCCCATCCCCTCGAGTTCGTCGAGGGCGCCGGAGAAGTCCTCGAAGGCGCTGCCGGCGCGGGCGTCGACGACGACCGCGAACTTCGACTCCGGCGGGCTCTTCAGGACGATCTGTCCGAAGGCCGGCAGGAGCGTCGGCGGCAGGTTGTCGACGCAGATGAAATCGATGTCCTCCAGCATTTCGACGGCTTTGGACTTGCCGGCGCCGGAGAGACCGGTGAGGATCAGGAATTCCATGGAATGTCCCCCAGGATGCGGACTTCCGGCTCCAGTGTGACACCGTGTTCTCTCTGCACGGTCTCCCGGATGAGGGCCATGAGGTCCAGCACGTCTTTGGCGGTGGCGTTGTCCTTGTTGATGACAAAGCCCGCGTGTTTTTCCGAGACCTGAGCGCCTCCGACGGAGACGCCTTTCAGGCCGCACTGTTCGATGAGGGCGCCGGCGAAGTAGCCTTCCGGCCGTTTGAACGTGCTGCCGGCGCTGCCGTATTCGAGCGGCTGTTTGCTTTTCCGACGGCCCATGAAGTCCTCCATGTTCGCCTGGATGACGGCGGGGTCGCCGGGTTCCAGCCGGAGCTCCACGGACGTGACGATGAGGTCGGACGTCATATAGTTGCTGTGCCGGTAGGAGAACCCGGCCTCTTCCGCGGTCCAGGTGCCGGGGTTGCCGTCGAAGTCCATGTGCCGGACCCGGACGACATAATCCCCCACTTCGCCGCCGTAGGCGCCGGCGTTCATGTAGATGCCGCCGCCAACAGAGCCGGGGATGCCGAAGGCGAATTCCAGCCCGCTCAGGGACTGTTCCAGCGCGAATCGACAGACCTGGATGACCGTTGCCCCCGCCTCGGCGAGGATGGTCCCTTCGTCTGTCAGTGTGACGCTGCTGAACGCTTCGCCCATGTGGATCGCGACCCCGGGCAGGCCCTCGTCGGGCACGAGCAGATTGCTGCCTCTGCCGAGGATCATGGGTCGCACGCCGTCCGCCTTGCAGGCCTTCAGGAGGGCGGCGAGCGACGCTTCGCTGTCCGGCTCGACCAGGAGGTCGACCGGACCGCCCACCTTGAAGGTGGTGTACTGGCTCATGGGCGCGTTCCGCACGGCGTTGCAGCCGTACTGTTCCGCGGTGGCGAGAATGGTGTCAAACATAAACAGGGGTTCTCCTTGTGGTGGTCTCAGTTCGAAGTGCCGAGCAGCGCGGCGCCGATGATGCCGGCGTCGTTGCCGAGGGTGGCCGCACAGATCTTCGTCTGTCGTTTCGCGTGTTTCGTGTAGCGGAGCTCCGCGACTTTTTCCATCAGGGGCCCGATCAGGAAATCGCCCTGCCGGGAGATGCCGCCGCCGATGCAGAGGACCTCCGGCTGGAAGATGTTGATGAGGTCGGCGACGCCGGCGGCCAGATAGGTCGTGAAGCGGTCGAGGACCTCCAGGGCGAGTGCATCGCCCTCATGCGCCGCGGTGAAGAGCACCAGGCCGTCCACCTTGTCCGGGTCTCCCTCGCAGAGGGCCCAGAGCCGGCTCGTTCTGTTCCGGTCTTTGTCCATCGCCTCCCGGGTCTGTCGGACCAGAGCGGCGGCGGACGCGTACTGTTCGAAGCAGCCCTTCCGTCCGCAGGGACAGGGGATGCCGTCATAGTCGAGGGTCATGTGGCCGATCTCCCCCGCCGCGCCGTTGACGCC
>JAGACE010000219.1 GCA_017614275.1 Clostridia bacterium
ATCGCCGCGAAGGAGCCCGAGATGCCGATGTTCGAGGGGCACACCTTCGCGCAGTAGTCGCAGTTGGTGCAGGGGACGACCGGGATCTTCGTCAGTTCCTCCTGCGCTTTTTGGACGACCGCTCTCTCCTCGTCCGTAAAGCCGTTGAACCCCTTCATAAAGGAGAGGTTGTCCTCCATCTGCTCGAGGTCGCTCATGCCGGAGAGGACGGTGATGACCCCTTCCAGGTCGGCCGCGAAACGGATGGCCCAGGAGGCGGGCGACGCGTCCGGATCCGCCGCTTTAAAGACATCGGCCACGGTTTCCGGCGGCTTCGCCAGGTTCCCGCCCTTGACGGGTTCCATGATGATGACCGGCTTGCCGTACTTCCGCGCCACTTCATAGCAGCCGCGGGACTGGATGGCCGGGTTCTCCCAGTCCGCATAGTTGATCTGCAGCTGGACGAACTCCGCCTCCGGATGCTTCTGCAGGATCTCCTCCAGTTCTTCCGGCGTGGAGTGGAAGGAGAAGCCGATGTGTTTGATGAGGCCCTCCTCCTTCTTTTCCTTCACGAAGGTCCACAGGTCGAAGTCCTCGAAGATCTTCGTGCGGTGCGCGCCCAGGTTGTGCAGCAGATAGAAGTCGAAATAGCCCGCGCCGGTGCGCTCCAGCGAGGTCTCGAACTGCGCGACGGCGTCCTCCCGGGTCTCGCACTCGATCCACGCGGCGTTCTTTGTCGCCAGCTGGAAGCTCTCCCGCGGATAGCGCTCGATCAGCGCCTCCCGGGCCGCCTCCTCGCTCCCGTCATAGGCCCAGGCGGTATCGAAATAGGTGAAGCCCGCTTCCATGAACAGGTCCACCATCTGTTTGGTCTGTTCGATGTCGATGACATCGTCCGAGCCCTCGACCCGCGGCAGCCGCATGAGGCCGAAGCCCAGTTTTTTGATGTCTTCTCCCAAAAATCCCATAATATACTCCTTTCGTGGAGATCAGTCACCTGCATTATAGCATAAAAAAAGCTCCGGGCATTGCCCGGAGCTTTTTCCTTATCAGATCTCGATCTTCACTTCGTCCTGGATGTGCTTCTTGGAGTACAGGACGACGGTGTCCCCTTCCTTCAGCATCAGGTTGCCGTTGGGGACCATGGAGCGGTCTTTGCGGCGGACGAGGACGATGAACGTCTGGCGGGAGATGTCCAGATCCCGGATGAACTGCCCGTTCCACGGGTGCTTCCGTTTCAGGACGATCTCCTTGAGTTCCAGGTTCCACTCGTTGTCGTGGGCACTCTCGGCGCCCAGGACCAGAGTGTCGTTCTCCTCGAGGACGACGTCGCCGCGCGGGACGATGGTGTGCTTGCCGCGCAGGATGACCGCGACGACAACGTTGTGCGGCAGGTTCAGATCCATGATCTTCATGCCGACCCACGGATCCTGATAGTTCAGGCGGACTTTGATGAAGTGGAAGTCCACTTCGCCGGCTTCCTCCTCAGATTCGCGGATCTTCTGGAACTGCTCGACGAATCCGGCGCTGATGATACCGGTGGGGATGGCCACGAGGCCGACGCCGAGGATGGTGATGACCATGGCCAGGATCTTGCCGACGATGGTGATGGGCACCATGTCGCCATAGCCGACGGTCAGGAGTGCCGAGCACGCCCACCAGATCCCGGACAGGGCGTTGCGGAAAACGTCCGGCTGCACGTCATGCTCCACGCTGTACAGGCTCAGAGAAGACGCGAGCATGAGGACCAGGATGATGAACACCGAGGACATCAGCTGCTGCTTCTTGCTCTTCAAGACCTGCGCGATCGCGCCCAGAGAGTCCGAATATTTGTTGATCCGGAACAGGCGGAAGATCCGCACGACGCGGAACAGCCGGAACGCGGCGCCGCCGGCCGGGAAGAGCGGCAGATAGTACGGCAGGAAGGAGATGAGGTCCACGAAGCCCCAGAACGAGAACACATACTTGCGCACCGCGGTCGGCGAGCGGTCCTGCGGATGCAGGAGGGGCGCCGTCCAGATGCGCAGAACGTAGTCGATCGCGAAGAACGCGACCGTGACGGCCTCGATCCAGTGTAGCACGTTCCCGTAGTTCATCTCGAAATGATCGAAGGTGAACAGGACGGTGGCTGTGATGTTCAGCAGGATGGTGATCAGGTTCAGATAGTCGTAGCCCCGGGTGATCCCGGTCTCGTCGTACCCGACCTCCACCATCTGGAAGACCTTCGTGCGGGCCGCCGAAAAGCGGCGTCGGTCGCTTCTGGCCTGGGCCCGGTCCCGGAAGCTCTCCGGGTCGTCGAAGTTGCCGATGGGGGCGGGCGATTCGTCTTCGGACAGCGCTGCCGCGGCCGGCACGGCGGCTTCGGCGGTCTTTTCAGCCGCCTCGGTCACGGTGTCAGCGCTCGTCTTCTCCGGCTCGGGGTCCTTCGCCACGTGATTCTCATGGTTTTCATGGTTCTCATGATGGCTCTGGCGTTCAGCCAGCCGTTCCAGACGGCTGGATTTTTTCTCCTCGGCGGGAGCAGCGTGTTCCTTTTTTTCCGATCCCTCAAGCTCCTCGGGAGTCTTCTCCTTCTTCTGGATGTCCTCCAGGAACTGACAGGATTCGTCGAAATCCGGCGTACCGCCCTCGACGGGCAGGCCTTGTTTGATCTCTTCACTCATAAGTCTTACACTTCTCTCTTATTTTTTCGAGCCGGGGAGCAGGTTGCCGAGTGCGGCGGGCACGTCCGACGGCCGGAAGAAATTGGTGTACATACTTCTGCGGAATTCCGCGGTGGGGCGGAACGCCTTGCGGGTCTGTTTGAGGACCTCCGGCGGGATGCCGTCGGTCAGGGAGTTGTAATAGGAGAACGCGTCCTGGCGTCTGCGGGCGCCTTTCGGGTCCCACCAGCGCTCCGGCGTGCACTGACAGCCGCGTTTGCGGGTCTTGTACATGACGGGACGGAGCCGGGACAGGAACTCTTCATAGTCCTTGCCGGGGGCCGCCCAGGCCACTTCCGCGATGGCAAAGAGCCGCGGGAAGAGGTTCTGTTCGAGCGCGCCGTTGTCCTTGATGTGCCCGGTGTCCACGACCGCCTGGATGCCCTTGAGGTTCTGGTCGTCCCGGCAGACGAACTTGCCGATGTGGGGTTCGATGCCGTAGACGCGCTCCAGCGGCACCATGCTGTGCGGATAGTCCAGGTGCGTCTCGAAGACGTCGGAATAGATGTACGCGTGTCCTTCGTCCGCGTAATCCAGCATGGAGTCCGTGAAGTTGGAGGTCCAGTACTGGACGAGCCCGTCGGTGGGGGCGTTGCCTGCCTCCAGAGCGTCGTTGTAGAACACGGGCGATTTATCATACTTGGCCAGCAGTTCCGTGACCTTGGTCAGGAAGTGGCCGAAGAGTTCTTCGGTGTCCGCCAGACCCTCTTTGTCCATCTTCGTGCGGCAGACCGGGCAGGTCTCCCAGTCCGCGCGGATGGCCGTCCCGCCACCGATGTGGAAGCGTTCGGACGGGAACAGCGTGGTCACCTCTTCGAACAGCCGGTCCAGGAAATCGTAGGTGCCTTCGTAACCGGCGCAGAGGATGGGCGTGTACAGGCCGCCGGCGGTGGCCAGTTCCACTTTATCGTTGTAACAGCTGTACTGCGGATAGGCGTGGAGCAGGGCCGTCACATGGCCCGGCAGGTCGATCTCCGGGATGACTTCGATGCCGCGGTCTTTCGCGTACACCACGACTTCGCGGACCTCGTCCCGGGTGTAGAACGCACCGTCGGAGGAGAGTTCCTGCAGTTTCGGCATCCGCTTGACCTCCAGGCGCCAGGCCTGGTCGTCGGTCAGTTTCCACTGGAAGACGTTCAGTTTGCACAGAGACATCTGTTCCAGGATCTTTTTGAGCTCCTCGACCGGGATGAAGTGTCGGGCACAGTCCAGCGTCAGACCGCGGTGCTCCCAGCGGGGCTCGTCGGTCATGGAGCAGCAGTCCGCGTCGTTGTAGTCCGACAGCAGGAACAGGGTGGTCAGAGCGCAGATGATGCCCTCCTCGGAGGGGGCCTCCACCGTAACGCCTTCTTCGCCGACGGTCAGGTGGTACTCGTCCCGCTTCTCCCCTTCCATGCGCTGCAGGAAGAGCCAGGGGGCCGCGTCCGGTGCATCGCCCGCTTCCTTCACCGGGAGCCGGGTGCGCTCCGAGAAGGCGGTCAGGCACCAGGGCTCAAACCCGCCGAGGTCCGCCACGATGGCGTCCGGGAAGGGAAAGACCCCCAGCGGGACCCGGACCGGTCCGTTGATCTTGGGTAATACGTTCAGCATGTCTGTTTCCTTTCATGCAACTGTTTTCAGGGTAATATTACTCCGGTCGGAGTGTGATTTCAACTATTTCCCGCGGGTTGAAGAAGCGCGGGATGAGCGGGGTGGCGGTGTTGGCGACGCCGGTGCCGACGATCATGTGGCCGAACTCCCCGCGCACGTACTTTGCCATGAGCCCCTGACCGGGTGCCAGGACCCCTCGGTTCCCCAGACGCCACTGTCCGCCGTGGGCGTGGCCGGAGAGGATGAGATCGATGGCTCCATGGTCCCGCAGGCCCGGGTTCCCGGTGAAGTTCTTCCGCCCGTCCGGCTCTTTGTAAAAGTACTCCGGATGGTGGTTCAGGAGGATCTTGTAGCCGTCCTTCTGTTCGAAGTTCGAAAGCCACGCGAAGGGCGTGTACGGGGTGTGCCCTCCGATCAGGAGGTCCCCGAACCGGATGAAGGAGTTGTCCAGGAGGACGACGCCGGTCTCGCAGATCTCTTCCTCGGAGAGTTTCGGGAACTTGATCTCATGGTTCCCGTAGGAGAAGAACGTCGGAGCCGTCTGGGCGCAGGCCTTCAGGAACGGGAGGGCCCGTTTATAGGTCTTGCGGTGCCGGTCCACGATGTCCCCGACCACCAGGATGGCGTCGGGCTGTTCCGCTGCCACCTGGGCGATGAGCATGTCGAAGGGCTTGTTGTGCACGTCGGACAGCATGACGAGTTTGTAGGGCCGCGTCACCTTCGGGCTGACGCGTTCGTACTTCGTCAGTTTCATGCGGTCCACCTCACCTGGACGTCCCCACTGCCGAGGGCCTCGGCCAGGCCGTCCGTGTTCTCGATGGTCCCGATGCGGGTGTAGGCGTAATCGGTATCAAACGTCTTGTAGAAGACGACCAGGGTGTTCTCTCCGTAGAGCATGACGTCCCCGGCGTAGACGGTCCCCACACGGCGGGCGTCCGAGGGCAGCCGGGAGTAGTAGTAATACTTCTCGTTGCCGTTGAGCTCGGTCATGGTCAGATCCAGCGGGAGCTGGTCCTTCAGCGCCTGCGCGGTCTCGTTCTCCTGGAGTTTGACGGAGAACGTCTTGTCTCCTACCTTCAGTTTCATCGTTCCTGCCTTCTTCGTCGTGGTCCTGGTGGCGTCCGCCTTGCGGGTGTTCCCGAGGACGACCTCTCCTTCCACATCTTTGACGGTGGTGACGTTC
>JAGACE010000220.1 GCA_017614275.1 Clostridia bacterium
CATGGCGTCGACAACAGCTTTCGCTTTGGGGCCGACGACGTTGTCGTCTGCGGCAAAGGTGACCGGCTGGCCGAGCAGCTCCGAGAGACGGACCGCGACGGGCGCCAGGGACAGTGCGGGATCGGGCACTCCCTTCGGTTTGCCGAGGTGGGAGCAGAGGATGACTTTGCCGCCGTCGGCAACGAGTTTCTGGATGGTGGGGAGGGCCGCGACCAGACGGTTCTCATCCGTGATCACGCCATCCTTCAGCGGGACGTTGAAGTCGCAGCGCACCAGGACCTTTTTGCCCTGCACGTTGATATCGTCGACTGTTTTCTTGTTGAGTTTCATGGTGCATCTCATCCCTTCTTTAATAAGTGCGGTAAAACAAGACCACTTCTATTATAAAGATTTTTCGCAGATAGTCAAAAGATTAACAACATCTTTTTTGAAAGAATTGTAAATTTGCTTTTCAGAGGTCGTTGCGGTCCGTCCAGCGGTAGCGATGGAGCTCTCCGGAGCATCGGAGTTCCGGATAATCCCACTGCCGCAGGACCTCATAGACCCCGACGGCCACCGAGTTGGAGAGGTTCAGGCTTCGGCACTCGTCCATCATGGGGATGCGGACGCAGGTGTCGGGGTGCTGCAGGAGCAGTTCCTCCGGCAGGCCCTTGGTCTCCTTGCCGAAGACCAGGAACGCCTTGTCCGGGTAGGTGAGGTCGCTGTGGCGGCGCACCGCTTTCGTCGTGAAGAAATAGCACATCGCCTCCGGGTTGCGCGCGAAGAAGTCCTCGAGGTCCTCGTAATAGGTGAGGTCCAGAAAGTGCCAGTAGTCCAGACCGCTGCGCTTCAGCTGCCGGTCCGTGACGGTGAAGCCCATGGGCTTCACGATGTGCAGCCGGGCTCCCGTGCAGGCGCAGGTGCGGGCGATGTTCCCGGTGTTCTGAGGGATCTCCGGTTCGACCAGAACGATATTGAGCTCAGCCATTGCGTCCCTCTTTTCGACGGCGCAGGATGCTGCGCTGGATGTCCCGGACATTTGCGACGAGCCGTGCCACACCGAACAGGAAGACGAAGATCTCCAGTCGGGCGATGAGCATGGCGACCGTCAGGATCCAGAGGGTGGGAGCGGACGCGGTGGCCGCGGTGACACCCACAGAGAGTCCGATGGTGCCGAGAGCAGAGAGGAACTCGATGAAGGAGTCCTGAAGACTGTGTCCGCAGAGCATCAGCGCGAACGTTCCGAGGATGGCGATGGTGAAGTACGCGATGAGATAAGCGTAGTTCTGGCTGATCTCTTCCCGGGAGACGGTGCGGGTCACGCCGAACCGGCGGATCTTGCGTGGGCTGACAGTCCGTTCGGAACGGAGGCTGTCCCGGAAGTCCCAGAAGAGGCTCTTCGCGCCGAGGGCGAACCGGTATGCCTTGAGGCCGCCGGCGGTGGAGTCCGTGTTGCCGCCGATGAACATGAAGAGGATGGCGGGGACCAGGGCGAAGCCTGCCACATGCAGGTAATCGTCCACATTGGTGAGTCCGGTGGTCGTCAGGATGGAGATCATCTGGAAAAACGACTGGTCGATCGCCATCAGGACAGACGGGGACACGTGGTCGAGGACCAGCTGGACCGCCCCGATGGGCCCCGCGATGGCGAGAAGGACCATGACGCAACGGACTTCGATATGGTTGAAATAGTCTTTGAAGCGGCCCCGGAACAGCATGGAACTGGCCATGAAGTTGGTGGCACCCATCAGCATGAGGACCATGGTGATGATGTCGATGGGAACGCTGGCATAATGGCCGATGCTGTCTGTATGGATCGAGAACCCGCCGGTGGCGACGGCCGAGATGGAATAGTTGACGGCGTCGAACAGAGGCATCCCGGACAGGACATACAGGATGATGCCAGCGAGGATGAAACTGCCGTAAAGGGTGAGGATGGTCCGGGCGGAACGGAAGGGGCTCGTGGAGAGCCGGTCCGTGTGCCCTTCCGCCGTGAAGAGCTGCATGCCGTAATAGTTGGCAAGGATGGCCGTCAGGACCAGGACGAGACCGACGCCTCCGATGAGGTGGAGGAGAGACCGGTACAGAAGGATGAGGTGGCTCACCGCTGTGACATCCGTGACCGAGAGGCCTGTGGTGGTGAGACCGCTCATCGATTCGAAGGCGGCCTGGGGAACGGAATAGCCCACCATCATGAAGGGGATGGAGCAGAACGCCACTGCGACGATCCAGAGCAGGAGCAGGATCATGGAACTGGCGTGCTTGCGCAGGACGAGGGCGCGCTGTCCGCGGCTGCAGAGCAGAAGAAGGCCGCCGGTCAGCAGAGTGGCTGCCGCCGGGACCAGAAAGGCCTTTGCCTCATGGGACTCTTCCGGCCAGAAGATCAGGAGAAAGAGCGGAGCCAGGAGGATGACCGTCAGCATAAGGCAGAGAAAGCCGAGCGACCGCACCAGCGCGATGCGGTCCATGCGTATGGAAGCCTGTGGACTCATAGTGTTACTCCTTCAAAGCTTTCAGGACGAGGTCCTGCTGGCCGGGAGCGGTCAGGATGTAGAGTTTGTCTCCGGTCGACAGGACGTCGGTACCGGAGGGAACGACCATGGCGCCGTTCGAGCGGATGATGCATCCGATGATGGTGTTGCCGGGCAGGGTCATCTGGATAAGGTTGCGGCCGATGCACGGTTCATCTCCCTTCAGGACGACGGAGAACAGGTTGACCCGGTTGTCCTCGAGCGGAAGGGTCTCGACGAGATCCTGGATGGTGGCGGCCTCGGTCAGGAATTTGGCGACCATGTGCGTGGAACTCAAAACGTGGTCGACGCCCAGTTCATGGAACAGCTGTACGTTCTTCGGGTTGCGGACCGTACAGACAGTGTGGGGGATATGGAAGCACTTCTTCGCGAACTGACAGACCGCGAGATTGTTTTCGTCGCGTTCTGACAGGGAGACGAGGACGTCTGCACCTTCGATGCCTGCTTCGTTCAGCACGTAGAACCGGGTGGGGTCTCCGTGGAAGACCGGCAGGTCGTGGTGGGCCGACAGTTTCTCACAGTACTCCTTGTGCGCGTTGATGACGGTGAGCTTGTGGCCGTTCTCCTTGAGATTCTCGATGAGGAAGTCGGTCTGCTCATA
>JAGACE010000221.1 GCA_017614275.1 Clostridia bacterium
GACGGTGCCGTCGGGCATGGTCTCGTGGACCACCTTGTGGTAGGGGGCCTCGATGAAGCCGTATTTGGAAATCTTGGCGTAGGTCGCCAGATAGGAGATCAGGCCGATGTTCGGACCTTCGGGGGTCTCGATGGGGCACATGCGGCCGTAATGCGTGTAGTGGACGTCGCGGACCTCGAAGGAGGCTCTGTCCCGGGAAAGACCGCCGGGACCCAGGGCGGAGAGACGTCTTTTATGAGTCAGCTCTGCGAGGGGGTTTGTCTGATCCATGAACTGGGACAGCGGCGAGGAGCCGAAGAATTCCTTGATAGCCGCGGTGACGGGACGGATGTTGATCAGGGCTTCGGGGGTCGCTTTCTCGGGATCCTGAGCGGACAGGGACATCCGCTCGCGGACGACGCGTTCCATCCGGGAGAACCCGATGCGGAACTGGTTCTGGAGCAGCTCGCCGACGGAACGGATGCGGCGGTTGCCCAGGTGGTCGATGTCGTCGATGGTCCCGACGCTGTTGCCGAGGCAGTCGAGGTAGTTCACCGACGCGTAGATGTCGTCGATGATGATGTGTTTCGGGATGAGGTCGTCGGCCTTCTCCTTCAGGGTCAGGAGGAGGTCATCTCTGTCCCAGTCCTCTTCGGCTTCTTCCAGGATCTCCATGAGGACGGAGTAACGGACCTTCTCGTTGATGCCGACTTCTTCCAGGTCGTCTTCGGTCAGGTCCCAGGCGCCGAGGAACGGCAGGCAGTCGACCATGCCGTTGGACACGATCTTGACTTCCTTCCCCTCTTCGGTGATGACATAAGCTTCGGTGATACCGGCCTGCTCGATCTCGTAGGCCATGTCGGCGGTGACGATGTCGCCGGCGTCCGCCAGGAACTCGCCCGTCTCCGCGTTGACGATCTCGCGGGACAGTTTGCTGCCGGTCAGACGCTGGGAGATCCCGAGCTTCTTGTTGTATTTGTAGCGGCCTACGCGGGACAGGTCGTAACGGCGGGCGTCGAAGAACAGGTTGTCGAGGTGCTGTTCTGCAGTCTCAACGGTCGGCGGCTCGCCCGGGCGCAGTCTCTTGTAGACTTCCAGGAGTGCTTCTTCACGGTTTTTGGTGGTGTCTTTTTCCAGGGTGGCGATGATCCGCTCGTCCGGACCGAAGAAATCGAGGATCTCCTCGTTGCTGGAGAGGCCCAGCGCACGGATGAAGGTCGTGATCGGGATCTTGCGGTTCTTGTCGATGCGGACATAGAACACATCGTTCTGGTCGGTCTCGTACTCCAGCCAGGCACCCCGGTTCGGGATGACGGTGGTCGTAAAGAGTTCCTTACCGGTCTTGTCATGGCTCATGCCATAGTACACGCCGGGGGAACGGACCAGCTGCGACACGATGGCGCGCTCCGCGCCGTTGATGATGAAGGTGCCGCTCTCGGTCATGATCGGGAATTCACCCATCTTGACGACCGATTCCTTGATGAGTCCGGTCTCTTTGTTCGCGAGGCGCGCGGTCAGGTGGATGCTGGAAGAATAGGTGGCATCCCTCTCCTTGCACTCTGCGACGCTGTACTTCGGTTTTTCATCCATCGAGTAGTCGACGAACTCCAGGACGAGGTTGCCGGTGTAATCGGTGATCTCCCCGATGTCCCGGAACACTTCCTTCAGACCGACGTCCAGGAACCACTGGTAGGAATTCTTCTGGATCTCGATGAGGTTGGGCATCTGCATGACCTCATTGATCTGAGCGAAATTCATACGGGTGGTCGTACCGAGCTTGGTCGGTTTCACGTTTACCATAAGCCGTGTTCACTCCGTTCCGTATAATATAAATTACGCACTATAAGTAATAAATGCGGAATAATATCTTAATGGATGGGAATCACCCCGTCAAGAGATTCTTTCGAATTTGTCAAGCCCCTTTCAAAAGTTTTTTATAAGCTTCTCCGGGCGTTCCCTTTTCGGAGGCGATTTGCCCTTGTTTCCCCGCCATTCTTTTGGTAAGATGAAATCAATCAATGAAAGGAAGGTTTTTCTTTATGGAACGTACGTATATCATGCTGAAACCCGACTGTGTGCAGCGCGGCCTCATTGGCGAAGTGGTCTCCCGCATCGAGCACAAAGGGTATAAGATCGTCGAGATGAAGATGATGACGCTCTCGGAAAAAGTCCTTCGCGAACACTATGCGCATGTCGCCGACATGGGCTTCTTCCCCGAACTCCTGGACTACATGATGAGCGGACCCGTCGTCGCCATGATCGTCGAAGGCGAAGGCGTCATCGCGGGCATGCGCCGCGTCATGGGCCCCACCAACAACTTCGACGCCGCTCCCGGCACCATCCGCGGGGACTTTGCCTGCTCCACCAGCTTCAACATCATCCACGGCTCAGACTCCCCCGAGACCGCCGAGATCGAGATCAAACGGTTCTTCGGCTGACCCTGTTGAAAACAAAAAGCTCTCCGGTGTTCCGGAGAGCTTTTTTCTGTTTAGTCGAGGAAATCCTTGAGCTTCTTGGAGCGGCTCGGGTGGCGGAGCTTCCGCAGCGCCTTCGCCTCGATCTGACGGATGCGCTCACGGGTGACGTTGAACTCCTTCCCCACTTCCTCCAGGGTGCGCGGATGGCCGTCCTCCAGCCCGAAGCGCAGGGACAAGACCCGCTCCTCTCTGGGCGTCAGGGTCTTCAGGACCTCGGCCAGCTGCTCGCGCAGGAGCATCTGGGAGGCGGCGTCGGCCGGGGCCAGCGCCTCGTCGTCGGGGATGAAGTCGCCGAGATGGCTGTCCTCTTCCTCGCCGATGGGGGTCTCCAGCGAGACCGGTTCCTGGGCGACCCGAAGGATCTCCCGGACCTTCTCGACCGGCATGTCCAGTTCTTCCGCGATCTCCTCCGCGGTCGGGTCGCGCCCGTTCTTGTGGAGGAGCTGGCTGTTGGTCTTCTTGACCTTGTTGATGGTCTCCACCATGTGGACGGGGATCCGGATGGTGCGGGCCTGGTCCGCGATGGCGCGGGTGATGGCCTGGCGGATCCACCAGGTGGCGTAGGTGGAGAACTTGAAGCCCTTGGTGTAGTCGAACTTCTC
>JAGACE010000222.1 GCA_017614275.1 Clostridia bacterium
CCTCGGCCCGGGATTCTGCTATACTTACGGGGAACGGATACTTTTTTAAAAAGGGGAGATAGCGATGTACCGGACCCGAACCTCACGCCGGCTGCCGCCGGCGCTCCTGAGCCTGCTCCTGACGGCCGTCCTGGTCTGCGCCTGCGCGCTGCCGGGCTTCGCGGTCGGAGGAGACCGCCTGACCGCGCAGGAGAAACAGACCCAGACCCTCATCGCCGACGTGCTGGAAGGCCGGCCGGCGGCGGTGAAAGAACTGCAGAACGAGCACGCCTACAAGGCCTTCCTGGACCGGGTCGAAACGGCCCGCGCGGCCTGGGTGGCAGAGGACGCCGCTCACACGCGGACGGTCCTGAAGGAGAGGGGCATCTCTCCGAAGCAGACCGTGGCGGAGCTGCGCGCGTCTGACAACGAGGCGGCCCGGCAGCTGTACAAAGATATCAAGGCCTGGCTGATCGAGGCGGACGAGGACTCTTCGGTGCTGCCGTACGCGTCCTTTGTGTCCGCCAAGGACATCGCCGGTCTGGACCTGTCGAAGCTCATCGCCTGGAGCAGCTTGCAGGCCTTCGTAGACACCATGGTCCCGCTCCTCCTGCAGCAGGCGCTGGACGCCCTGAGCGCGCTGGGGATCAAACCCGTCGTGCAGCTCGACTGGCCGCTGCTGGACCAGAAGGCGGTCGTCGACTACGCCCACAAGTACGCGAAGAAGTACAACCCGGCCTACCGGGTCCCGGAGTCCGGCTCCGACTGCACGAACTTCGTGTCCCAGGCCCTGTACGCGGCGGGGCTCGGCATGCGGCCCTCCTCTATCCGCGGAACGAGCCCGGGCATCCGGACGACGACCGACGAGTGGTACTACTACAATTCGCCGTCCGCCACGGCAAGCACGCCCTACGGACAGGCGGTCGCGGTGTCCACCTCGTGGATCCGCGTGGAGGACCTGTACACCTATCTGGCCCCGCATTACCCGGTGTTCCAGTCCACCGATCAGGCCGCGGTGGCAAAGAACCTGGCGGCCGGGTATATCATCCAGGGCGGGAAGCTGCTCGGGCGATTCGAGCACTCCGCCATCGTCACCGTCAAGAACGGCAAGTTCTGTTACACGGCCCACACCAACGACCGCAAGGACCGGGACATGAAGCACTACTACAACGCTTACGAGCGGTTCCGTGTCCTCAAGGTCTGCGTCAGCTGAACAAAAGAAAACCACCGGCGGCTCGCAGGAGCGTCCGGTGGTTTTTTTGTTGGGATGGTCAGGCGTTGATCGCCGCCATGATGATGTCGGCCATCTGCTGGTGCCCGAGCGCGGTCGGGTGGTTGTCATTGAGATAGCCGGGCGAGGTGGGGTCGCAGAACAGCGTGTCGATGTGTTCCATCTTCACGTAAGTGTAGCCGTTGCCCGCGGCCGCTCCGGCGGCGTGGCTGTTGAAGAGGTCGATGAACGGCGTGACCAGGGCGCCGATGTCGACGGGCAGCGCGCCCTTCACGAAGGCGTCCTGCGCGGCGTTATAGTAGCCGATGACCAGGAGCTTGGCGTTCGGGTTGATCTCCCTGATCTTCGTGACGATGGCGTTGAAGTTCGAGATGTAGTTGCGATAGAACCCGATGAGCAGGGTGGACACCTGCGCCATGTAGATGTAGTTGTCCGCCAGTTTGTAGGCGGTGCCCAGCATATCGCCCCAGAAGGCCTGGAGCAGCAGAGCGTTCTCCTGCTGGACGTTGTCCATGATGCCGCTCGGGATGGTCAGGTCGTTGATGCCGATGTTCAGCGTGATGACGTCGGCCTTTTTGATGTGGTTGTAGTACTGTTTGCGCACTTTGGCCAGACCTTCGTAGTCCACGGTGCGGTAGTTGTCTGTGGTGGGGACGCGCCAGCCGACGGCGATGTCGCCTGCAAAGTCCTCACAGAGCAGGTAGCGCAGGTCGGTGGACCGCAGGCCGATATGAGCGTCCTGATAGGTCTTGTCCGCCTTCAGCGCCTTGCCGACCAGGTCCGGATAGGTGCCCGGCACGATCGGCCACGCGGCGTCCCACTTCGAGGCCTCATAGAAGCCCGGCATGGAGTAGCCGGCGGCGATGCTGTCGCCGAGGACGGTGTAGATGACCTTGCCGTCCTTGTTGTAGTCGTATTTGCTCGGGGTCTTCTTCGCGGCGAACGCCAGGACGGCGCTGCAGGAGAGGATCATCACGAGGGCCACCAGCAGAGCGACCAGTTTTTTCACACGGTTCATTGAAATAATCCTTTCGCGGTCTCGGGTCATCGTTTCGTACGCCAGTAGTTTCTGGAGCGGTGCCGGCGGCGGGACTCCCGCTTACGCTGCAGAGAAGACCGTTTGCCGCGGATCTGCTCGGTGGAGACGCCCCGGAGGGGGCTGCCGCCGTCGATGTCGTGGCGGATGCGGATCATGTTGAGGTTGGAATCCTTCTGCTGCTTTTTCCGCAGGCGGAGCCAGATCAGCAGGGCGATGAGCGCCAGCAGCAGGACCAGCGCGCCGATGCGGACCGGCCAGTGCGAGAAGGCTTTCTTCAGATAGTACCAGGCGGTGGCGGGCCAGCTCCGGCGGACGTTCTCGGACGCCGCGAGGTCGATGGTGGTCAGTTCCTCGCCGGCGTACAGGACTCTGGCCTTGCCGACTTTATCGCCGACCTTGAGCGGGGCAAGGACTTCCTCCGGCAGGGACTCCGGGATGAGCTCGATGGAGATGCTCGAGGAATCCACCTGTGTGGGGATGAGGGCCTGGACTTCCTTGGCGGGGACCAGGGTCACCTGGTCGGTCTTGCGTGCCAGTTTGACGTCCACGGAGGCCACTTTGTCCTTCGGCGTGGCGATGGGCGTCAGTTTGACGTTGTCGAACACCCACTTGTAAGCGCGGATGGTCTCGAGGAAGGCGGTGTTGCCGCCGGACGCGGTGCGGTTCTTCCACCCTTCCGGCCCCTGGATGATGATGGTCATGTAGGTGTAGCCGTTCTGGGTGGCGTAGGAGGCCAGGCAGTAGCCGGCGGCCTCTGTGGTGCCGGTCTTGATGCCGAGGCATGGGGTGTAGGAGTAGTAGGAACCCTGAGTGAGCAGGGAGTTCGTGTTGTTGTACGTGGTGGCGGGCCGTTTGTTGGTGGCGTCCATCGTGTAGGTCGCGCAGCCGACGATCTGCCGGAACATGTCGTTCTCCAGCGCGTGCCGGATGATGATGGCCAGATCGTTCGCGGTGGAGTAATGGCCTTCCGCGTCCAGCCCGTGGGGGTTCACATAATGGGTGTCTTTGCACCTGAGTTTCTTGGCGTAGGCGTTCATCTCGTCGACGAACGAAGCGGTGTTCCCGCTGATCTCATGGGCCAGGATGACAGCGGCCTCGTTGGCACTGTGCACCATCAGGAGGTAGAGCAGCTGTTCGATGGTCAGCTCCTCGCCGTCTACCAGGCCGGCGGTGGAACTGTTGGTGTTCTTGAGCTCGTCGAGTTCCGCCTGTGTGACGGTGCAGACCCGCTGCAGGTCGTCGACACGCTCGAGGACCAGGATGGCAGTGGTGATCTTCGTGAGAGAGGCCATCGGGGTCTTTTTATCCGCGTTCTTGTTGAAAATGACCGTTCCCTGGTCAAGGCTCTCCATGTAGACGATATCAGAGGTGAATTCCACCTCGGCGTTATAAGCGGCATGGGCCGGGACGATGGGTATGAGAGCCACAAGAAGCGCCAAAAGTAACGGGAGGATATACAGTTTTTTTAACGCTTTTTCCATAGACAATCCCCTCTGGAATATTGTATTATTAACGGAGTATTATAAGTATAACAGATAATTCATAAAAATAAAGATTCAGAAAGCAGACATTTGGAGGGAATACCTTTGGTATACGTGACCGGAGACATGCACGGAGATTTTGAGCGATTCAAACTTCCGGCGATGAAAAAGCTCAAGAAGGGCGATACACTCATCATCTGCGGGGACTTCGGGTTCCTGTGGGACGGCTCGAAGGAAGAGGAGAAGATCCTCGAGAAACTGAGCGAGAAAAAGTTCAACATCTGTTTCGTGGAAGGAACGCATGAGAACTTCGAGATGCTGAACAGCTACCCCATCAGCGAGTGGAACGGCGGCAAGGTGCACCACATCCTGGGCGGCGTGTATCACCTGATGCGGGGCCAGATCTTCAACATCGACGGCCTGCGCATCTTCACCATGGGCGGAGGCGAGAGCCCCGACGTGGACATCCGCATCGCCAACGACACCTGGTACGCGGAGGAGAGCCCCTCCCAGCAGGAGCTTATCGAAGGCGCCGAGAACATGGCCACCTACAACAACATCGTGGACATCGTCATCACGCACGAGCCCTCGGCCAAGGTCAAGGAGTTCCTGCAGATGCAGTTCACCGAGAAGTCCCGCGTCACCCTGCTGAACACGTACTTTGAAGAACTGGCGGGCGCCGTGGACTACCGGAAATGGTATTTCGGCAGCCTGCACATGGACAAGCACATCTCTGCCACCCAGGTGGCGGTATTCACCAACGTACTGGAGGCGTGGACCGGGAAACCCATCTGACCCGGAAACCGATATGAAGCACATCAATTCGACTCCGACGGAGAAGACGCCCTACGGCGGCGAGCACGCCCGGGTGCGCCCCTTCGCGGACGATCAGAAGATACCTGCGATAGCAACGGCCCTGCTGGTCGTTGCTATTATTGCAGCCATCCTGGTGTTCGGGCAGTCCCGCCCGATGACTGCGACCAGCGTGGCTCCGTCCGACCGTCAGAAGACGACGGTCGCGGCGGACGAAAATGCGGCCGCGGAAAACGAAGACCTCGACGCGGACGGCTCGGAGGATTCGGAGAACTACCAGGTCGAAAACACCATCATCCTCCGGGGCGATCGGGCCATGGAGATCTTCACGGCCTCGAAGAAATGGCTGACCCGGTACGGGGAAGACATCAACGCCTTCGCGAAGACGGTGCCGGACAGGCACGTCTATGTCCTGCTGGCGCCCACCTCGGTGGAATTCTACGGCCCGGACGAATACAAGGGCGGCTCCAACTCCTTTGAACGGGCGGCGGAATACGCCTACACGCCCATGACGGCGCCGAACATCACCACCGTCAACTGCCGGGATCTTCTCGCGAAGCACTCCACGGAGTACATCTACCTGCGCACGGACCACCACTGGACGGCCCGGGGCGCCTACTACGCCTATGTGACCTTCTGCAAGGAGGCCGGGCTGACCCCGCACGACCTGTCCGAGTACCAGAGAGGGGAGATCGAAGGGTTCGTGGGCAGCCTGTACGGCCAGACCCAGGAGGCCATCCTGAAGCAGAACCCGGACACGGTGGTCTACTACCAGCCGCTGACGGCGTCGGAAGGCTACGCGTTCGAGACCCCGGCCCTGACGAACGGCCGCTCGGTCAAGGTCGTGAACACCGGCGTCTCCTCGCAGTACGCCTACCTCTGCTTCATCGAGGGCGACAACCCCATCCTCCGCTTCACCACGGAAAACAAGAACGGGCGGTCCATCCTCATGGTCAAGGAGTCCTACGGCAACGCCATGGCGCCGTTCCTGACCGACCACTACGAGACCGTCTACGTCGTGGACCCGCGGAAGACGGAACTGAACCTGACCGCGTTCGTCCAGAACCAAAAGATCGACGACATCCTGTTCCTGAATTACGCGTTCGCTCCGTCCAACCCGACCTATCGGACGGCCTTCGAAAAGATGCTGGGCGTCTGACCCGGCGGAACACAGAAAAAAAGACCTTTCGGCTGTTGCCGGAAGGTCTTTTTGATGGGGTTTATTTCGTGCGGTCCAGGAAGGCTTTGAAGCCGTAGACGTCGGAGATGAAGGCTTTGCCGAAGGCCAGGATGTTGTCGTTGTCCTTCCGGCTCGGCATCGTGACTTTGCCGTCCGCGCCGATGAAGTAGACGTTCTTGAGGGTCACTTCACTGCGGTCTGCCGGGTCCAGGAATTCAAAGACCAGGGGCGCGTTGCCCTCCGTCGTCAGCGCGACGAGCGTCTCCGGGGCCACACCGGCGGTCTCCGCCACAGCGGCGATGGATTCGTTTTCGGGGTCATCCGAGACGACCGCGTTCCCAACGGTGATGGTTTTCAGCTTCGGGTCCATGTAGATTTCGATCCTTTCTTCGTCATAGTCGTCGTCTTCGAAGCGGCGTTCCTCATCGAAGATGCGCTTCGCTTCCGCCGCCCGCCGCTCTTCTTCGGCCATGCGGGCTTCCGCCTCCGCCCTGGCCTTCGCGGCGATCTCCGCCTTGCGCCGGGCCTGCTCATCCGCCTCGGCGGCCTTGAGCCTGGCTTCTTCTGCCAGCCTTGCTTCTTCGGCAGCCTTGGCTTCTGCCTCCG
>JAGACE010000223.1 GCA_017614275.1 Clostridia bacterium
CCAGCGCACCTACCACGAGATCGGGCCCCGGCTCCAGATGTATTACGCCGCCTGCTACGGCAACGAGCCGCTGCGGCAGAACATCCTGGACCGGTACCGCCGGTTCCAGACCGTCATCTCCGAGAAGGTCCTGGAGCGGGACGGCATCTCCCGGGAGAGGGCCGACTACTTCGCATGGCTCGCCCTGATGCTCTCCGACGGCCTCACGCTGCAGGGAGAACTGCACAATCCGGACTTCGACGCGGACGAGTTCATCGCCCAGACCGAACAGTTCTTCCAGCGCCTGTTCTGATTATCGAAAAAAGAACGCCGACCCCGAACGGGGCCGGCGTTTTTTCTTCTGTGACGTCTTACTTCAGCGATTCCAGAAAGCTGTCCTTCTCGTCGTATGCGATGACCGCATCCCAGGCCGGCGTGTTGTAGCCGTCCCGGTAGCCGTCGTAGCCGTCGCGGGTGAATCGCTTCTCCTCGTCCGGCAGGTCCAGGCCGATGGTGCCGCCGGGGTTCATGGTGTAGTCCGGGTCGAAGTACTCCTTGAGGAGTTTGAAGATCCCGTACTCCGTCTCCCCGATGTTGCCCTCGAGCCACGGCGCGAACATCTTGCCGATGCCGTGGTGGTGGGACAGCGCCGCGCCGGAGCGGACGATGGCGTCCAGGATGCGCTCCAGATACTCCTTGAACTTCTCCGACTGGTTGATGGGCGTCAGGAAGATGAAGTACAGGTTCGCGCCCTGCGGATAGCAGTGGGACATGTGCGTGGTGATGACCGTGCCCTCGATCTCATGGCAGACCTTCCGCACCTCGCGATGCACCTTCTCCATGTTGGACCAGTTCACGCAGCACTCCAGGGTGTCCACGCAGATGCCGAAGTCCATGATGGTGTCCCGCAGGTACGGGTCGTTGAAGCGGCCGTGTTCCCAGCTCTTGCAGACATAGCCCGTCATCGGGATGGCGCCGTGCTTCAGGGCGATCTTCATGATGTTGTAATAGACGTTCCAGGAGTAGCCCTTCTCCCCTTCGGTGAAGCCGAGGAACAGGCAGCGCTCCATGTCTCTGTAGCCGAGCTTCTCGAGGATCGGCTGCGCGGGCGTGTCGTCCACGTTGTACAGGCGGAGCATCATGTTGGTCTCCTCTTCGTCGGACAGACGGAAGACGGAGGAGAAGCCGCACTCGGCCTGCATCATCTCCCGGGCGGCCGCCATGGCGTCGTTCCAGTTGCGGAACATATAGGAGAAGCGGTGCCGGTTCTCGGGCATGTAGCGATAGAACCGCAGGGTGACCTCGGTCAGGACGCCGAAGGTGCCCTCGCCGCCCATCATGATCTCGTTGAGGTTCGGGCCGGTGGCCTCCCGCGGATAGTGGGAGGTGACGATCTCCCCGCGGGGCGTGGCGTACTTCTGCGAGACCACGAGGTCCTTGGCGCAGCCGTAGTAGGTGGAGTTCTGTCCGGAACCGCGGGTGACGACCCAGCCGCCGACGGACGAGTACTCGAAGGACTGCGGGAAGTGGCCGCAGGTGTAGGCGCGTTTGGCGCCGTACTCTTCGACCGCGTTGTTCAGGTGGCGCTCATAGTCCGGGCCGGAGAGGCCGGCCTGGACCGTGATGGTCTGGTCCACCTCGTTGAAGTAGAGGACCTTGTTGAACTTCTTTCTCATGTCGAGGGACACGCCTCCCTTGACCGGCTCGACGCCCCGGGTGACCGAGGAGCCGCCGCCGTAGACGTACAGCGGGATCTTGTGCTTGGCGCAGTAGTCGACGGTCTTCACGATCTGCTCGGACTCGCTCGGGTAGAGGACGATGTCGGGCAGGGAGTCGTACTTCCCTTCCCGCATGCGCAGGAGGTCGTAGCAGGTCTGGCCGTACATGACGGCCATGCGCTCGTAGTCGCCCTGGGACCAGTCGTCCCCGTAGACGCTCTTGAAGAATTCGACGTGCTCGGCCGCCATCTTCGGCGCGTGCTCGGGGCCGAGTTCCACCTTGTCGAAACCGAGGTCCATCGCGTAGTCTTTGAAGTCCTCGTCTCTGACGTTCAGGCGGTCTTTCATCATGTTGTACAGGGACTCCTTCGGCAGTTTGAAGAAGTCCGGATCGCCCCAGCGGAAGATGGAGCGGTAGGAGTCCGCGGGAGCGGCCTGCGTGATCCATTTGGGCTCGAAGCCTTTGTAAGGTTTGTATGCCATAGTCGTTTCTCCTTTATGATTCCGTCAGATCGGCGGTGGCGATGACGTCCGCGCCGGTCCCCAGTACGTTGCGAATGATGATGTCTCCCCGGGAGAGGGGCTTCGTGACGCGGACGGCGTTGATCGCCTCCATGACGTCGAAGACCTTGTCCTTCGGGATGTCCGTCGACACGCGGCAGGGCAGCACGGGCGTGCCCGGGAACGCGGTGGCCACGGTCGTGCAGAGGGTCCGCTGCGGGGCCGTCAGCTCGCTGAGGGCGAACTGTTCGCCGCGCGGACAGCGGTTGCCGGTGACGGTGACCGTGCCGTCGTCGTTTTTCGTGACGGTCAGGATGCAGCTCTGCGGACAGGTGATGCACACCATCTTGTCCGGGCTCAGGTCCTTCGCGGGCTCCGCGAGCGGCACCGGTTTCCGGGGCGATGGATCGTGTTCCAGCGTGCCCGCCGCGTAGGCGGCGGCATTCCTGCCGGCGGCCTCTCCGCTGTCGGACACGTAGTCCACGAGGTCGAAGACCTGCAGGGAGTTGCCGCAGGAGAAGACGCCGGGCACGGAGGTCATCTGGTCCGCCGTGCAGGCGGGGCCCTTCGTCTGCGGGTCGGCCTCGACCCCCAGCCGTTCGGCCAGTTCGTTCTCCGGGATGAGTCCCACCGACAGGATCAGCGCATCGCAGTCCAGACGGAACTCGGTGCCCGGGATGGGCGCCATGTCCCCGTCCACCTGCGCGATCTCCACGCCGGTCAGGCGGTCCTCGCCGAAGACGCGGGTGACGGTGTGGGACAGGTACAGCGGGATGTCAAAATCGTACAGACACTGGTGGATGTTCCGGGTCAGGCCCGAG
>JAGACE010000224.1 GCA_017614275.1 Clostridia bacterium
CGAAGGGACCATCTCTGTCACGTCCACGTTCGGCCTCACCGTGTTCACGGTCTCCCTGCCGAAGGCGGAGTGAACCGCCCGGCCAGTTTCGATTCAGTTTAGATTCCTCTGTTACACTTCCCCTGTAATAAATCTATAGGGAGTGGAACATCCATGGCCAAAACGGCAGTCAAAGAAAACAAGTATTTTCGGGAATTCTGTTCCAGCAAGGTGGAATGGGGTTCTCTTTCTGTACCCGGTCAGAAGTTCGAGATCAAACCGGACGCCACGTTCAAAGCGGTGGCGTACGATGATGTCACCCTGGCGGCGCAGCTCTGGAAAGCGGCCAACGAGCAGCGGATCCTGCTCTGTGTCCACGGATACGGCTCGGACGGCGTGACCGACTTCAAGGCGATGATCCCGACGATGCTGGAGGAGGGCACTTCCGTCTGCACCATGGATCTGCGCAATCACGGCAGCAGCGACACGGACGACAAAGCTTACACGCTCTGGAGCGTCAAGGAGAAGTTCGACGTCCTCGCCGTGGTCTGGGAGCTCGACAAGGCCTACAACGGGGCGAAGAAGCCCATCTACATCTACGGCAAAGACATGGGCGCTACGGCGGCGCTGTACGCCAACACGCGCGCGCTGCCGGGTGCGGTGAAGGGCTTCGTGCTGGAAGACCCGATCGAAGAGCCGCTGATCTCCATGCCTTACATCTTCAAAAAGGCAACGGGTCACGGCGACGCGGAGTACAAGGGCCTGGAGGACTATCTGAGCGAGACCTTCCGCCAGGACGCGTACGCCGCCAACAGCGCCGATCTCTGGAGACTCTGCCAGCGGAACGCCCTGTTCCTGCAGTCCCTCGGCAACAAAGCATTCCCGACGTCCTGGGTCTCCGATCTGGAAGCGGCCTATCCCAACGAGAGCGCGCTGGTCTCCTTCCGGGAGGCGAAGCTCGACGGATGTCTGGAAGCGGACGGGGAGAAGTTCTATGAGGCTCTGCGGACGTTCTTCGCGGAAAACGACGCGAAAGAGTATGACGACGAAGTGCACATCGCCTATCCCGAAAAGACGATGTATGAAATGTTCAAGGCGGCCGCGGACCGGCTGCCGGAGAACCCCGCCTATCTGTTCCAGGGAAAACCAACGACGTTCCGGACCATGCACGACCACATCCTGTCCATCGCCGCGGCGTTTTCCGCTCACGGGCTGAAGAAGGGAGATACCATCACCCTCTGTATGCCCAATATCCCGCAGGCCATCGAGAGCCTGTACGCGCTCAACCGCATCGGAGTCACCGTGTCGCTCATCCATCCGCTGTCCGCGGAGAAGGAGATCGTCCACTATCTGACGCTGTCGGAGAGTAAGGCCGTCTTGGTTCCGGATCTGTTTTATGAAAAAGTCATGCACGCTGTCGATTCCATCGACCGGGACATCGACATCATCGTGGCCCGGATGCAGGATTACCTGAGTTTCCCGCTGAACGTCGGCTACTGGGCGAAAGACGGCCGGAAGTTCACGAAATTCCCGCTGAAGGGGAAAGGCACCGCCTGGAAAGACTACATGAAGGCGGGGACGGGAAAAACCACGGAAGTCGTCCCCTTCGAAAAAGAGCGCTGCGCCATCATCCTGTACAGCGGCGGTTCGACCGGCGCACCCAAGGGCATCCTGCTCTCAGATCTCAACTTCAACGCGCTGGCGCTACAGTGCAAGGTGGCCATCGACTTCGACTTCTACCGGGACCTCCGGTTCCTGGCCGCCATGCCGGTCTTCCACGGCTTCGGCCTCGGCGTCGGCATCCACACCATCCTCATCAACAACGGCTGCGACGTCCTGCTGCCGTCCGTCAATACCAAGTCCTATTCTGAGGCGATGCAGAAGTACCACCCGAACGTCATCGCCGGTGTGCCGACCCTCTTCAAGATGCTCATCGAGTCCGAATACATGAAGGACGCGGACGTGTCCTATCTGATGGGCATGTTCTCCGGCGGCGACTCGATCCCGGTCCCGCTGAAGAGAGACGTGGACAAGTACCTGAAAGAACACGGCGCGTCCATCCAGGTCCGGGAGGGCTACGGCCTGACCGAGACCGTCACGGCTTCCTGCCTGACGCCCCGTACGAAGTATAAAGAAGGGTCCATCGGCGTCGGATATCCCGACACCATCTACAAGATCGTCAAACCGAACACGGAAGAATTCCTCGCGCCCGGCGAGGAAGGCGAGATCGCCATCCAGGGTCCCTCGGTCATGCTGGGCTACAAAGATCAGCCGGAAGAGACCGCCAAGACCATGTGGATCCATCAGAACGGAGAGCTCTGGCTCCACACCGGAGACCTCGGTCACATGGACGAGGAGGACTTCGTCTACTTCCATCAGCGGATGAAACGGATGATCATCACCTCCGGTTACAACGTGTCTCCGGCCCAGCTGGAGGCGGCGATCAACGAGCTCGATTACGTGGACTACTCCTGCGTCATCGGCGTCCCGGATCCGTACAAGATGCAGCGCATCAAGGCCTTCATCGTCCTGAAGGACGGTGTGGAGGGCACCGATGAGCTGAAGAAACAGATCGTCGACGAGTGCCGCAAGTCGGTCGCCGGCTACGCCCTGCCCAGAGAGATCGAGTTCCGTCCGGAACTGCCGAAGACTCTGGTGGGCAAAGTCGCGTTCCATGCACTTGAAGAGGAAGAAGCCAAAAAAGCAGAAGCGGCTGCCAAAGCCGGGGAAGAGAAATAACTGCAATGAGTACGAAAGCCGGCGCGAAACGCTGTAAAGTCATCTGGACGACCCTGGTTCCCGTCCTCGGGCCGATCTTTGCCCGGATGTACGATTATCACGGCACGCACTACAAACCGGGGAAGGAGACCTTTCTTCTGGTCACCAACCACACGGACAATATCGATCCCGGATTCCTGATCGTCACGGTCAGGGACTACTTCCGGTTCGTCGCCAGCGACCATATCATCGAAAACCACTTCATCCGCAGACTTGTCACGTTTTTGGCGGACCCCATCATCAACCACCATGACCAGGATTCCGACGTGGTCTATCAGGATATGCTGGACTCCCTGCGCAGCGGCGTCAACGTCCAGCTCATGCCGGAGGCCCGTACGACGGACATCGGCGCCACCGGGTACATCTCCCGGCGCAACGCCACGCTGGTCAAAGAGGCCGGATGCGGGCTCATCACCTTCCACCTCAAGGGCGGCTATCTCTGCGACCCCAGATGGGCGGTGGAGCGTCGCAAAGGGCCTGTCTATGGAGAGGTTGTCCATCATTACTCCGCTGCAGAGATCGCCCGGATGACCGAGGACGAGGTCTATGAGGCGATGTGCCGGGACCTTCAGGTCAACGCCTATGAGGAGAATCGGAAACTCCGGATGGAGTACATCGCCGAACACCCGGCGGAACATGCTGAGCTGGTGCTGTACGGCTGCCCGAAGTGCGGCGCGGTCGGACGGCTCCATACAAAGGACGAACGGTTGTGGTGTGACTGTTGCGACTTTATCGCCACCGTGGACGACTTTGGATTTTGGCATGGGGAAGGGATGACCTTCGACACCA
>JAGACE010000225.1 GCA_017614275.1 Clostridia bacterium
ATGAGTTCCTCGCCGAGCACCGAGAACTTGCGCAGGAAGGCGCCGTAATCATAGCGCTCGCGGTGGAGTTCCTTGAGGTCCATGAGCATGGCGCCGGTCTCGGAACCCGCCTTGCGGGAGGCGGTCTCCATGTCCACCTGGACGCGTTTGGAGATGTTCTCCCACTCGTCTTCCTTCTGCGAGCGGTCCGTGTCGGACCCGCCGTCCGGCGGCATATCGGAGTTCGGCGCGTGTTCCGGGTCCGGGTTCTCGGTCGGATGATTCACCGGACCGGGGCGGTCGCTCGGCTCGTGGAAATACCAGAGGTCGTGCTCGTCCGCCTTGAAAAACGCGCGGAGGGCAAGGATCTCCTCCTCGTCTTTCCCGCTCTCGAGCAGTCGGCGGTAGATGCGTTCCGCCGTCAGAGAGCGGACCTGCAGATCCAGACTGCGCAGGACTTCTTTCTGCCGTTTCTCCCGCTCACAGCGGAAGCAGTCGAGGTCCTGTTCGTTGATGAGGTTCTCCACCGCGATGTCCACCGCCAGGTCCCAGTACGGCCGGTTCACCGCCTCGTGGACGAAGGCGTGGGCAAAGATGCAGTGGAGCACGACATGGAGCAGGTCGCGGGCCACGACGGCCTTCTCCTGCTTGTATTCGTGGATCAAAAACTCCGGCTCATAGAACAGGAAACGCCCGTCGGTGGCCAGGGACAGGGCCCCCGGCACCGGCATCAGGTGGAACACCGCGGCGTCCAGATACCGCATGTTGACCACGATGGTGCTGCGGGACAGGATGATGATCCGCCGGGCGATGCGGTCGAGCCGCGCCTCTTCCTCGGTCATCTGAGGCTCCTGAAAGGCTTCTGCCACGGTGTTCACTTCCTTTCCCGGGTCGGTCTGTTACAATTCGAATTCGTCCGTGGGGTCGACCGCGGCGCCGCTTTTGTGGCGGTGGTTCATGAGGACCGCCTTCGCCTTCACATTGCCCTTGCGATTGGCGTACGAGAAGACTTCCTCAAAGCACCGGTCGATCTCGTCCTGCAGGAAGTCGAAGTTCAGGAGCTTGTGGAGCATGGCGTCGTTGTCGATGTCCACGAACAGTTCCATCGCCTGCTTTGTATAGCGGCGGAGATAGTCTTTCAGGACCGCGCTGTCCAGGCCGTCGTCCAGCAGTCCGACGGTCATGTGGAGTTTGTCTTCAAGCCGCGTGGTAGCGTCGAACAGTTCCTCCGCCATAGCGGGACTGGGTCTGGAGAAGTGGATACAGGACAGCGTCTTGCAGCCCTCGAACAGATTCGTCCCCTGGACCTCCAGGCTCTCGGGGACGGTGATGTCGCTCAGGTTGGCGCAGCCGTAGAACGCACCGCGCCGGATGGAGTCGACGGACTCCGGGATGCGCAGGCGGGTCAGGCCGGTACAGCCCTCGAAGGCCCTCTCCTTGATGGTCAGGAGCTCGTCGGGCAGGCGGACGTCCTTCAGCGCCACACAGTCCTTGAGCACGCCGTATTCCAGAGACTTCAGGTGTTTCGGGAACGTGATGTCCGTGAGCGAAGTACAGCCCTCGAAGACCCAGCCTTTGAGGTCGGTCACGCTGTCCGGCAGGACCACATGGTCCAGCTTCGTGCAGCCTTTGAAGGAGAGCGCTCCGACCGACTCCAAGTGCGGCGGGAACGCCACTTCTTCCAGCGACGTGCACTCCGCAAAGGCGACCGAGCCGATCGCCGTCAGGGCGTCAGAGAACGTGATCTTCTTCAGGTTCGAGCAGCCGCGGAACGCCCAGTCCCCGATGCTGCGGACGGACGCGGGCAGGATGAGTTCCTCGAGGTCAGTCCGGTCGGTATAGGCGTAGGGTTTGACCCTTCGGGTCCCCTCCGGGATCCGGAGTACCATCGGTTCAGCCCACGGCCGGGAACGCTTTTTCCACGGCCTTAGAGATCTTGTTGTAGTCCTTCTGGGTCAGGCCGGCGTCCTTCTTGGAGGAGGCGTCGGCAAAGAAGACGCCCAGCAGATAGTCGTCGTCCAGTTTGAGACAGTACGCGTCCACGACGCCCACACCGGAGCCGCCTTCCGCGGTCTCCGCGCCGGCGCCCTCAGAGACGGTCAGGTTGCCGCCCAGGTAGTCCGCGGTGCGGGACACCAGTTCGTCGACGATCTCCAGGTCCTTTCCGGACGTGGTCTTGAAGCGCAGGAAGACGCACTTCTGTTTCTTGTCATAGGCCTTTTTGACGGTGGCCGGGATCTTGTACAGATCTTTCAGTTCCTGTGCCTTCAGGGTGGCGTAGCAGTACTTCGTTCCGGTGGCCGCCGGGAAGAAATCGGTGTCCCAGGTATGTTTGTACGCGCAGATGGCGTCGTTCATGTTGAAGTTCTCGTAGTTGCCGTACTGGATGTCGGAGCCCACGTCCACGTGGTACCAGTCCTCGTCCAGCTGCACCTCGTTCCAGGCGTTCGTGAAGCCGGTGTCGTGGACGACCTTGCAGGGGATGTCCAGCATCTCCATGAACATGCGGAACGTGGTGGCAAAGCCGACGGAGACGCCGCTGCCGGTCTTCAGGACCCCGTAGGGCTCATCGATCTGCGACGTGGAGATGGGGATGTTGACCTCCGAGTTCTGCGCCAGTTCCAGGTTCTTGCACATCCACTGGTAGACGGCCTTCTCCTGCTCATAGGGCGTCATGCCGTCCTTGACGATGCTGCCCAGCGTGGCCGAGGCCAGTTCCAGGACCTCTTTCTGCTTGGAATCCAGGCCCATGCTGCGGTCCTTGCGATAGGCGTCGGAGATGTCCTTCGTGGAGCGGACGGTGTACTGATCCGCGATGGTCACGTCGTCCTCCTGCGGTTCCCCGGTGACCATGCCCATACGGGAGACCGCCAGCTGCAGGTCGGAGCCGACGTTGTCGAATTTCGAGACCTTGGCCCCGATGAAGATGCTCATCAGAGCGGCCAGCAAGCTCAGGACCAGGCAGATGGCCACCAGGACCACGAGCAGATTGCTGGCTTTCTGCGTGCCGGCCTTCGGGAGTTTTTCCTGAAGGTTGTCGACGGATGAGATCGTTTTCTTAGCCATGATGATGATTCCTCCACAACATATAGTATGTCTTAACTCTTTTATTGTACTATAAGGGCGATGAAAAGTACATCGCAAAGAAAAAAGATACTTGACAGCAGCGAACTAAAGCGGTAAACTGTCAACAACAAATTTCATATTTGTCACAAACCGACGACTCAGAGTGAGTACGCCCGGGGAACTTTCCAAGAGAGCTGCCGACGGTGGGAACGCAGCAAAGGGAACCGACGCGGAATGGACTGAGGAGGGCGGCCGGAAACCGGGCAGCCGGGAGTATGGGCCGACGGGTTCTCCCGTTACAGAGAAAGACCTGTGTTGGCAGGTCTGCAGAGGTGGGCGTTCATCGCCAACCCGGGTGGCACCGCAGAAGCAGACGCTTTTGTCCCGGAGAAAACACATTCCGTGGACGAAGGCTTTTTTTCATGCCTTTTCCACAAGTACCTCTCAGAAAGGATGGTTTCATTATGAAAACCGCAGCTGACAACAACATCCCTTACAAAGTGTATCTGGACGAGTACGAACTCCCGAAGGCATGGTACAACGTGCGGGCCGACATGAAGAACAAGCCCGCCCCCCTGCTGAACCCCGGCACCATGCAGCCCATGACGGCCGAAGAGCTGTCCGCCGTCTTCTGCGATGAGCTCATCGCGCAGGAGCTGGACAATGAGACTCCGTACATCCCGATCCCCCAGGAGATCCGGGACTTCTACAAGATGTATCGCCCGTCTCCCCTCGTCCGCGCCTACTGCCTCGAGGAGAAGCTCCAGACACCCGCGAAGATCTACTACAAGTTCGAAGGTAACAACACCTCCGGCTCC
>JAGACE010000027.1 GCA_017614275.1 Clostridia bacterium
ATGAAGTCGACGGTGTCCTTGTCGATGTCGGTCAGCATCCGCTGCGACATCCGGCTCATACGGGACTCGGTGTACCGGTAAGCGGCCGCCGGGTCTCCGTCGATGGAACCGAAGTTGCCGTGGCCGTCCACCAGCGGGTAGCGCATGGAGAAATCCTGCGCCAGTCGGACCATGGCGTCGTAAACGCTCGCGTCACCGTGCGGATGGTACCGGCCGAGGACCGAACCGACGGTGTCGGCGCACTTGCGGTACGCCTTGTCCGGGGTCAGCCCGTTCTCGTGCATGGTGTAGAGGATGCGGCGATGGACCGGCTTCAGCCCGTCCCGGACGTCCGGGAGCGCGCGCTCCACGATGACCGACATGGAGTAGTCCAGGAAGGACTTTCTCATTTCATTGTTCAGGTCCACGGGCACGATCTTCTGGGTCGACAGCGCGTCCCGGAAGGCCTGTTCCCGCAGTTTCTGCTGTTCTGAGGATACTTTTGCCATGAGAATCTCCCTCCTTCCTTAAATGTCCAGGTTCTGCACGTACTTCGCGTTCTTCTGGATGAACTCGCGGCGCGGCTCGACCTGGTCCCCCATGAGGATGGAGAACGTCTCGTCCGCTTCCATGGCGTCTTCCAGGTTCACTCGCAGCATGATGCGGGTCTTCGGGTCCATGGTGGTCTCCCACAGCTGTTCGGGGTCCATCTCACCCAGACCTTTGTAACGCTGGATGTCACAGCTGCCGCCGAACTCCTCGATGGCAACGTCCCTCTCCTCGTCCGAATAGGCGTAGGAGAACTTCTTGCCCTTGGAGATCTTGTACAGCGGGGGCTGGGCGATGTACACGTGGCCGGTCTCGATGAGCGGCCGCATGTACCGGAAGAAGAAGGTCAGGAGCAGCGTGCGGATGTGCGCGCCGTCCACGTCGGCATCCGCCATCAGGATGATCTTGTCGTAGCGGAGCTTCTCGATGTCGAACTCGTCCCCGATGCCGGTGCCGAGCGCCGTGACGACCGGAGTCAGTTTATCGTTGCCGATGACCTTGTCGATGCGGGCCTTTTCCACGTTGAGCATCTTGCCCCACAGGGGCAGGATGGCCTGGTACTGCCGCTCTCTGCCGTCTTTGGCAGAGCCGCCGGCGGAGTCGCCCTCGACGATGTACAGTTCGGTCATCTCGCTGCTCTTTTCCAGGCAGTCGGCTAATTTACCGGGCAGGGAGTTGCCTTCCAGAGCGGTCTTCCGGCGGGCGAGGTCTCTCGCCTTCCGGGCAGCCTCTCTGGCGCGGGCGGCTTCAAGGGCCTTGTTGTAGATCGCCTTGGCCACCTGCGGGTGCTCCTCGAAGTACTCCATGAGTTTCTCGTAGGTGCCCTTGGAGACCAGCGGGGTGATGTCGGTGTTGCCGAGCTTGCCCTTGGTCTGGCCTTCGAACTGGGCGTCCGTCAGTTTGACGGAGATGACCGCGACGAGCCCTTCGCGGACGTCGTCGCCGGACAGCTTCTTGTCGCCCTCTTTCAGATAGCCGTACTTCTTGCCGTAGTCGTTGAACACGCGGGTGAGCGCCGTCTTGAAGCCGGTCTCGTGGGTACCGCCGTCGATGGTGCGGACGTTGTTGGCGAAGGAGTACAGGACTTCGGAGTAGGAGTCGTTGTACATGAGGGCCACGTCCACTTCGCGGTCCGTCTTGACGGCCTTGAAGGAGATGACCTCGTCATGCAGCGGCTGGAAGCCGCGGACTTTGTTGATGAGCTGCACGAACTCGGAGATGCCGCCTTCGTAACAGTAGATCTCCTGGTTGACGTTCGGGAGGTTTGCCAGGACTTCGGTCTCGGCCTCGCCGAACTCTTCGTCCTTCTTCTTGTTGGAGATCTTTCGGGCGATCTGCTTGGCGTTCTCCAGCTCCTCTTCCGCGACCTCCCGGAGGTCGGTCAGCGTGATCTTCAGGCCGGCGTTCAGGAACGCCTGTTCTCTGAGCCGCTTCCGCAGCGTCTCGAACTCGTAGACCGTGGTCTCCTGGAAGATATCGGCGCACGCCTGGAACCGGATGGTGGTGCCGGTCTCGTCCGTGTCCCCGATGACCTTGAGGTCCTCTTCCGGGACGCCCAGGTTGAACTTCTGGTAGTGGACCTTGCCGTCCTGCCGGACTTCGACTTCGAGCCAGTCGGACAGGGCGTTGACGACGGACGAACCGACGCCGTGCAGACCGCCGGACACCTTGTATCCGCCGCCGCCGAACTTGCCGCCGGCGTGCAGCACGGTCAGGACGACCGTGACGGACGAGATGCCCATCTTATCGTTGATGCCGACGGGGATGCCGCGGCCGTTGTCACGGACCTCGATGATGTCCCCGGGCAGGATGTTCACTTCGATATGGGTGCAGAATCCGGCCAGCGCCTCGTCGATGGAGTTGTCGACGATCTCATACACCAGGTGGTGCAGGCCTCTGGGTCCGGTGGAGCCGATGTACATGCCGGGCCGTTTCCGGACCGCCTCCAGGCCTTCGAGGACCTGGATCTGCTCCGCACCGTATTCCTCTTCGACGAGGGTATCCATCTCTTCGATGTCGTCGAAGTCGCCGATGTCCGCTTCTCTGGCCTGGACCGCCACGTCGGCGGCCTCTTCCGCAGCCAGCTCCGCCGCCTCGATGGCGGCAGCGCGGTCGGCCGCTTCTTTCAAAGCAGCTTTCTCGGCCTCTTCCGGGGTCATCTCGACGGCAGCTTCCTGCACTTCTTCTTCGAGGACTTCCGGAGTCTTCATTTCCTTATCCAAATTAAAACCTCCAACTGTGTTCTGAGAGATTTTCCAATCGCCCGAGCAGCGTGCCGGACGTCAGTTGTGACAAATAGACGATGCACCCGCCGTCCTCCTCACACACGACGAAGGACTTGGGCAGTTCAAAGGGGCTGACATTGACCACTCGGCCGCTCTTTTCGGCGATGGACAGGTAGTCCCTGGAATGTTTCTGCACCGTCGTCGTATCCAGGTCAAAAATACCTAAGATCGTCTCTGTTCTGACCGTCGTGTCAGAGCCTAAATGTAAAAACATAAAACTATTGTTTCTTTTGAAGAGTCCGATTACTTTCTTCTCCGCCGAAAGCCCCGAAGCCCACAGCCCTTTGGCTCGCTGCCGCTACCGCTAAAGCGCTACCGGCAGGCTCGCTTGGAAACGCCGGATTCAGCCTTCGAAGAAAAAATGCGACTCCATTTACTCAAGTAATAATTCTTTTGCCAGATCGAGGAACTTCTGCGAGATCGGAAGCGACGGGTCGCCTTCGATGACGGTCATGCCGCGGTCTTCGTAGAAGTTGATGTCGTCGGAGCGGGGGATGTCCGCGAGGATCGGCAGGCCGTGCTCGTCGGCGAACGCCCGCACTTTGGCTTCCTCGTCCGGGACATTGCGCCGGTTGAGGAGGATGCCGCGGACCGTGGCATAGCTCCGGTCCTCGAAGTTCCGGACGGCGGTGACGATGTTGTTCGCGGCGTAGAGGGCCATCTTCTCCCCGGAGGTGACGATGAGCACCTCATCCGCGTAGCCTTCCCGTATGGGGACGGCGAAGCCGCCGCAGACGACATCGCCGAGGACGTCGAAGAGGACGACGTCCGGCTGCTCTTTCTCAAAGAGGTCCATGTCGTTGAGCAGGTTGAACGTGGTGATGATGCCGCGGCCGGCACAGCCGAGGCCCGGGGTGGGACCGCCGGTCTCGATGCACAGGACGCCGCCGAAGCCCTTGCGGACGAGTTCGTCGTAGCCGGGTTCGGCGTCATGTTCCCGCATATAGTTCAGAGCGGGGGTCGGTACATCGCCGCCGAGCAGGTTGAACGTGGAGTCGGCTTTGGGGTCGCACCCGATCTGGATGACTTTTTTGCCGAGGTGCGCGAACGCCGCCGACAGATTGGAGGTCATGGTGGACTTCCCGATGCCGCCCTTGCCGTAGATCGCGATCTTGATCATGCCTTTTTCACCTTCTCCAGCATGGATTTGACGGAGATGCCGGGGATGCGCCCCAGCGTCCCGGTCAGGGCCGAGACCTCGTCGTTCGTGCCGTCCACCACGAGGGAGATGACGGACACGCCGCGGTCCCGGTAGGGGATGCCCATGCGGCCGACGATGAGCTGGTTGTATTTCGACAGCGCTTCGTTGACGGCTTCCGCGGAAGACAGGTCCTCCACGAGGATGCCGATGAAGCCTAAGCGTTTGGTATTGTCACACATAGTCATTTACTCGCTTTCCAGTAGTTTCAGATGGTCCGGGAAGGGCTGCAGCGCCCGCCGCAGGGTCCCGTTCACTTCGGCGATGAACACGCCGTAGTTCGTCATGGGGACGCCGGCCTCCCTTGCCAGCCGCAGCCGGCTTTGCATGGCGGTCTCATTCAGCATACAGCCGCCGCAGTGGATGATGACCTTGTAGGGTGACAGGTCGTCGGGAAATCCGCCGCCGGAGGTGAAGTCATAGTCGATATCGGCAT
>JAGACE010000226.1 GCA_017614275.1 Clostridia bacterium
AACCGATCCCGAGACGGGCGGACATCGTCCTCGTCTCGCCGGGCGGTGCGCCCCGGGACGCCACCCTCTACCAGACCCAGAAAGCGCTGGAGAACGCGGGGCACGCCGTGGCGGACGGGGGCACGATCATCCTGATCGGCGCCTGCACCGAAGGCCTCGGCAGCACGGTCTTCGAGGAATGGCTCGTCGGCGCGGAGACCTCTCACGAGATGGTCGAGCGCATCGGCCGGGAGTTCCGGCTCGGCGGACACAAGGCGGCCGCGATCGGCAAAGTCCTGGACCGGGCACGGATCGCCCTCGTCTCTGAGATGGACGACGCGTTCGTCCGGAGCATCTTTCTGGATCCGCAGCCGTCCGCGCAGGCGGCATTCGAAGAGGCGATGGACCGGTATGGCCCGGACGCCTCCGTCATCGCGATGCCCTACGGCGGCGCGACCCTGCCTCTGGCCGAGTCGGATCGCTGATTATGTTATAATAAAGAACAGACAGCCGGGAGGTGATCTGATGGCAGAACAGAAAAACGTCCGATACTACATCGTGTTCAAAGGCCGTGTCCAGGGAGTGGGGTTCCGCTACCGGGCGCAGCATGCCGCCATGGAAAACGGGATCACCGGCTGGGTGCGCAACGAGTACGACGGCAGCGTCTCCATGGAGGCGCAGGGGCCGCTGGTCAAAGTCTATCAGATGCTGGACATGCTGGAGAGCGACCGCTGGATCCGCATCGAGAGCAAGACCATGCGGGAGATCCCGGTCGAGCCCGACGAGAAGGCATTTCGGATCTCCCACTGAGCTTTTTGGCCGGGGAGTGGTAAATCGCCTTTGAATATGTTATGATTATTTAGTTATCATATGTCCTTTTGGAGGCAGACCGTATGCTGGGCGCGATTTTCGGAGATATCGTCGGCGCTCCCTATGAGTTCGACGAGAACAATATCAAGACGACAGACTTTCCTCTGTTTTCCGACCGTTCGGTCTTCACCGACGACACGGTCATGACGGCGGCGGTCGCGAAAGCGCTCATGGACAGCTACGGCGCCGACGACGAGGTCATCCTGAACTCCCTCACCATGCAGATGCGGGCGATGGGCCGCACATACCCCGGACGGGGCTACGGCGGGATGTTCCAGGCGTGGCTGCTCGTCGACGGGGCAGAGGCGTACAACAGTTTCGGCAACGGCAGCGCCATGCGCGTGGCCGCGGCGGGCTGGCTGTATCGGACCCTGGAGGAGACCCTCCACGCCGCGGAACTGACGGCCCTGCCCACGCACAACCATCCGGAGGGCATCAAAGGGGCGCAGGCCGTTGCGGCGGCCATCTTCCTGTCCCGCCTCCACCTGGAGAAGGACGACATCCGGGCCTACCTGGCCCGCACCTTCGGCTACGATCTGAACCGGACCCTCAAAGAGATCCGTCCGGACTACCATATGGACGAGACCTGCCAGGGCTCGGTCCCGGAGGCCATCATCGCCTTCCTGGAAGGGAAGGGATTTGTGGACGTCATCCGGAAGGCCGTCTCCATCGGCGGGGACTCCGACACCATCGCCGCCATGGCGGGCGCCATCGCGGAGGCCTATTACGGCATCCCGGAGCAGATGGAGAAAGAGGCGCTGTCCCGGCTGACCCCGGAACTGCAGCGCATCGTGGCGGACTTCCGTCGCTTCTACCTGGACCATTCGGGTCCTCCGCTGCCCGGCTGGGAGACCAGTGTCTACCTTGACCCGGACGACCTCCTGAAAGACCTGAAGACCCTGGAGTTCGCCATCTCGGACTTCTACGTCCGTTCCGGCAGCGGGAAGACCGAACCGTCGGTCGTCCTGGACGAACTGAAGGAACTCCTGAAGAAGGAGGCCGTGGCGCTGATCACGGTCCAGCCGCCGAGCCAGGCCATGAAGTATTCCACCAGCTCGGACGCGGTCCAGGTCCAGTGCATCCACGACAGCGAAGGACGGCTGCTCCTTCCCGTCTTCACCTCGAAATCACAGGTCTCGAGCAGTGCTCCCGACCTCTACTATATGACGGACAGCCTGGAGAACATCCTGGGCAGCGGCGCACAGGCGCCGGACATCCACGGCGTCATCATCAACCCCTTCGGGCAGAATTTCCTGCTCGACAAGACCACGCTCCGCCTGCTCCTGCAGCAGTACGAGATGGATCGCTGAACACACGAACGTTTTGGGAGATATCGTTTTATGACAGCAAAGATCATTGTCGCAACGCACAAGGCATACCGCATGCCGGAAGACCCTCTGTATCTTCCGGTCCAGGTCGGCGCTGCCTGCAACAAAGACGAGAACGGGAAGCCGATCGACCTCGGCTTTTCGAAAGATAATACAGGAGAGAACATCTCGGCAAAGAATCCGCATTTCTGCGAGCTGACCGGCCTCTACTGGGCCTGGAAGAACGTGGACGCGGACTGGCTGGGCCTGGCGCACTATCGCCGGTATTTCGGGTCGAAACATCCGAAGAAGACCGACGACCTCTACGAGAACGTCCTGACTTCGGCGGAGGCCGAAGAACTCATGGCGCAGTACAAGGTCCTGGTGCCGCAGAAGCGGAAGTATTACATCGAGACCCTGTATTCGCACTACGCGCACACGCACTACGCGGAACACCTCGACGAGACCCGCAAGATCATCGCGGACGCCTGTCCGGAGTATCTGGACTCCTTCGACCGCGTCATGGAGCAGCGCTCCGGCTACATGTTCAACATGTGCTGCATGGAGCGGCCCCTCATGGACGACTACTGCTCCTGGGTCTTCAACATCCTGTTCCGGCTGGAGGACGCGCTGCGCGACGAAGAGGAGGGGCTCTCCTTCTATCAGGGCCGCTTCTACGGCCGCGTCTCGGAGATCATCTTCAACGTCTGGCTGGACCATCAGCTGACCAACGGGACGCTGGACAAAAAGGACATCTGCGAACTGCCCTGTCTCTACACGGAAAAGGTCAACTGGGTCCGCAAGGGCATCGCGTTCCTGTCGGCCAAGTTCCTGCACAAGCGCTACGAAAACAGCTTTTAATCCAAATATCACAGGTGGGTTTTATGAAACATGAACGCACCCTGACGAAAAGGTCTGAGTATTACGACTTCGGGTTCCAATATTTCGGACCTTTTTTGTATGGGTTCACCCGGTGGCTGTCCGGCCGGCTGAGGGAAGAGGGCCTGGAACAGGTCTACTTTTTCGCCCGGGACGGCTATATGATGCAGAAGGCCTTCGCCCTTCTGGAACCGGAGTGGCCGGACACGCGATATGTCTATTTCTCCCGCAAGAGCCTGCGCCAGAGCCTTTTATGGCGGTGCGACGGGTTCGCGGAGTCCCTGAACTACCTGACCTACGAGAACTTCATCTCGGTGGGCCGCCTGCTCGACTATTACGGTTTTGGCGAAGCGGAGCGGGAACAGCTGGCGGCGGAGCTGTCGCTGGATCTGACGCAGGACCTGCCCTGGGCCACGCTCTCGGAGAACGAGACGGCAAAGGGTATCTACACCGCCCTGCGGGCCCGCATCGAAGAGAAGTCCCGGGAGCAGTACGAACTGCTGGATGAATACCTGACCTCTATAGACATGGAGGGCCGGGTGGCCATCGTGGACATCGGCTGGATCGGCAGCATGCAGTACGCGCTGGAGACCTTCGCGAAGGCCTCCGGGCGGGACCTGACGGTCTCCGGGTTCTATGTGGGCATCCGCCCCGAAAACCCCGTCGCCGGCTCCGTGGACGGCTACCTCTACACCGCGGACGACCTGCGGCTGCGAAAGAGCCTGCTCTGCTTCTTCGGCGGCCTGGAGAAACTGTTCCAGAGCCTCGAGGGCTCCACCGACGGCTACCGCCGGGACGGCGATTGCGTGGTCCCGGTCACCGCACCCTACGAATACGAGGGCGATGAACAGGTGCAGGGCTGCATCCGCGCCTGGCAGCAGGGAGCGATGGACTGGCTGGCCACCCACGCCTCTGACGCGCCGAAGAAAGATCTGCGGGACTACGCGAAGCCGCTGGTGAATTTCGGCAAATCGCCTCCGCTCTGGGGCGTGAAGCTGTTCTCCTTCTTCTACAACGTGGACGGGACCAGACAGTTTTTCGTGGCGCAGAAGCCTCTGTGGCGCTACCGCCCGAAGGAACTGGTCCACGACCTCTCGAACAGCGTCTGGAAGACCGGCTTCATGAAGTCGGTCCTGAAGGTGCCGTTCCCGTATTTCAAGATCTACGACCTGTTACGAAAGTGAGCAAACCATCTATGTCGTTCCAAAGCAACCTCTATGCGCTGCTGTTCCGCCGCTATCCGGCGGTCAGTTTCGACATCTTCGATACCCTCCTGGAGCGGGATGTGGCCCGCCCGGTGGACGTGTTCCCCCGGGTCGGAGACCGCGTGCTCGGCGCCGGGAAGGGAGCCGCGTTCCGGGCGGACCGGATCGCCGCGGAAACGGCGGCCCGTGCAGTCGCTGAGAACGGAGAAGTCACTCTGGACGACATCTATGACGCGCTCGTGAGCGCCGGGTACGACCGGACGCAGGCGGAGGCACTCCGGGCGGAGGAAGTCCGCTGCGAGCTCGAGGGCTGTTTTGTGAAGTCCTCCATGAAGCCGGTCTACGACAAGGCCCTGCGGCAGGGGAAACGCGTGTTCCTCGTGTCGGACATGTACCTTCCGAAGGACGTCATCGCCGACATGGCGAAGAAATGCGGCTACGAGAGCTATGAGACGCTGTGTGTCTCCAACGAGTACGGCGT
>JAGACE010000227.1 GCA_017614275.1 Clostridia bacterium
ATCCCGGGAGAGTATTACGAGACCATCCGCCCGGAAAAGATCACCGTCGAATACCAGGACCGTTACGGAGAGCCCCACGTGGAAGAACTGGAAGGGTTCCCCGCGGTCTGCTACTGCCACGAGATCGACCACACCAACGGAATCCTGTTCCTGGACCGGCTGAACCCGGAACCCCACGATCGGGAAGAGCTGGAAGAGCGCGCCCGGGCGCGCCGCTCCGAGAAGAACGGGAAAGGATGACGTTTGTTGAAAATAGTATTCATGGGGACCCCGGACTTTGCCGTCCGGTCCCTCGAACGGCTCATCGCCGAGGGCTATGAGATCGTGGGCGTGTTCACCCAGCCGGACAAGCCGAAGGGGCGCAAACACGTCCTGACGCCGCCGCCGATCAAGGAGTGCGCGCTGCTCCACGGCATCCCGGTCTACCAGCCGGCATCCCTGAAAAACGGCGAAGCCATGCCGATCTTGGAAGAACTGCAGCCGGACCTCATCGTGGTCGCCGCCTACGGCATGATCCTTCGGTCCGACGTCCTGCAGTTCCCGAAATACGGCTGCATCAACGTCCACGGTTCGCTCCTGCCGAAGTACCGGGGCGCCGCGCCCATCCAGCGCTGCATCCTGGACGGGGAGACCGAGACGGGCGTCACCACCATGCAGATGGACGAGGGCCTCGACACCGGCGATATGCTGGTGGCGGAAGCCATCTCCATCGGTGAGAACGAGACCGCCGGCGAACTGTTCGACCGCCTGGCCGTCCTCGGCGGGAACGTCCTGGTGAAGACGCTGGCGGCCCTGGAGGCCGGCACTCTGGTCCCGACCCCGCAGGACGACGCGGCTTCCTGTTACGCGAAGATGCTCTCCAAAGAGGATTCTCCCGTCGACTGGACCCGCGCCGCGCAGGACATCCACAACCAGATCCGCGGGCTGTCGCCCTGGCCGGGCGCGGTCACCATGCGAGACGGCGCTCCGCTGAAACTGCATCGCTCGGTCCTCGCGCCGGATCGGACCGACGAGACGACGGGCTGTTCCGCCCCCGGCGATCTCTATGCGGAGAAGGGAAGACTCTTCGTCCGCTGCGGAGACAGCGCCTATGTGGAACTGCTGGAAGTCCAGCCGCAGGGCTCCCGTGCCATGGACACGAAGTCCTACCTGCTCGGACACCCGGTGGAAGCCGGCGAACGTGTTGCAAAACTATAATATAAGCTATTTTTAAGTTTCTGTCCTTATAGTGGGCCTGTAAGCCCCACTTTTATGATTTAAAGAGAGGTGCGTATTATGTACGGATATGAAGGTCTTGGCAATCTCAGCCAGTACGGGATCGGATCGGCTTATACCTGGTCCTACATCCTGGTCCTGCTCTGCTTCTTCGCAGCCCTCCTGGCCGCCGGCCGGGTCAAATCGGTCTACGCGAAGTATGACGAATTCAAGGCCTCCAAAGGGCTGACGGCGGAACAGGCTGCCCAGAAAGTCCTGGATTATTACGGGATCAACAACGTGAGCATCCAGCACATCGACGGGGAACTGTCGGACAACTTCAATCCGAAGACGAACATCATCAGCCTGTCTGACAGCACCTACGGACACTCGTCCATCGCCGCCATCGGCGTGGCCTGTCACGAGGCGGGACACGCGGCCCAGCACGCGCAGGGCTATGTGCCCATCAAACTGCGCAACGCCATCGTCCCGGTCTGCAACATCGGTTCCGCGGCCGGCATCCCGCTGGCGCTGATCGGCATCTTCCTGAACATCTCCGGTCTGGTCTATTTCGGCCTGCTGCTCTATGCGTTCGTCGCTGTGTTCCAGTTCGTCACCCTGCCGGTGGAACTGAACGCGAGCCGCCGGGCCCTCAAAGTCATCGAGGAGACCGGGATGCTCGAAGGCAACGAGTACGCCGGGGCCCGCAAGGTCCTGACCGCGGCGGCCATGACCTATGTGGTCGCGGTGGCAACGGCGCTTGCCAACCTGCTGCGCTTCTTCATCATCTTCCTCGGGAATCGCCGGAGCAGCTGACATGGCGGACCCGAGACAGCTGGCGTTCCGGGCGCTCCGGAACGTCCTGAACGACGCGTCTTATTCGAATCTTACCCTTGCCGGTGTCCTCGGGTCTTCCGACCTGTCGGGCGCCGACAAGTCGTTTATTACGGCCCTTGTCTACGGTGTCCTGGAACGGAAACTGACGCTCGATCACAACCTTTCGCAGTACCTGACCCAACCGCTGAAAAAGCTGAATCCGAAGGCGTATGTCGCCCTCCTGCTGGGCGCGTACCAGATCCTCTATATGGAGAAGGTCCCGTCCCACGCGGCCATCAACGAATCGGTCCGTCTCGTCAAACAGAACGGAGCCGCTTTCGCGGCCGGCCTGTGCAACGCGGTCCTGCGCAAGGTCGATCAGAACGGTCTTGTTTTGCCGGCGGAAGATGCGGAAAACTACGATTCTGTGCGCTTTTCCGTGCCGCAGCCGCTGCTGGACCTCTGGTATGACGCCTACGGCAAAGAGACCACGCGGGCGTTCCTGGAGGCCTCGTTCGGGCCCCGGCCACTGACGGTCCGGGTCAACACCACGAAAACCACGGCAGACGAACTGATCGAACGGCTCCGGACCGAAGGCGTGACCGCGGCGCCGCACCCGCACGCGGACGACGCTCTGGTCCTGACCGACGCCGGCTCTCTGGAACAGCTGGACAGCTTCCGGGAGGGGCTCTTCCACGTCCAGGACGCGGCGTCCCAGCTCTGCTGCGCGAACCTGGCTCCCGAGCCCGGCGACGTGGTCTTCGACCTCTGCGCGGCCCCCGGCGGGAAGAGCTGCACGCTGGCGGAACGAATGGGGGACGAGGGCATCGTGCGCGCCTTCGATCTCCACGAGAACCGGGTCGGACTCATCCGGCAGAACGCCGAACGGCTGGGCCTCGGATGCATCGTTCCGGAGGCGCGGGACGCCACGGAGTTTTCCGCGGAACTCGGCCTCGCGGACCGGGTCCTGTGCGATGTGCCGTGCGCCGGATACGGCGATCTCGGGCGGAAACCGGAGGTCCGTTACCGGGACCCTGCGCTCGTTGACAATTTATCTGCCTTACAGTATGATATTTTAAATAATGGGGAGCGGTATCTGAAGCCCGGCGGACGGCTGGTCTACTCGACCTGTTCACTGACCCGGACGGAGAACGAGGACGTTGCCCGGCGGTTCCTTGCGGAGCACCCGGACATGACCCTTCTGTTCGAGAAGACCTACTTCCCTCAGGACTATGAATGCGACGGCTTCTACAACGCCGTTTTCACAAAGGAGCAGGGACGTTGACGGAACGCAAAGACATCCGCGGGATGACACTGGAGGAACTGAAGGAAGACATCGGTCCCATGGGTCTCCCGTCGTTCCGCGCCGGCCAGATCTACTCCTGGCTGCATCAGAAATACGTCTCCGAGTTCTCCGAGATGACCAATCTCTCCAAGGACCTGCGGGCCGCTCTGGAAGAGCGTTATGTCATCTATGACACGGTCATCGTCGACAAGCGGGTCTCCGCCGTCGACGGGACGGTGAAATACCTTTACGAACTGTCCGACGGTCACCTGGTGGAGACCGTCCTCATGAAATACAAGTACGGCTGGTCCATCTGCGTCTCGTCCCAGATCGGATGCGACATGGGCTGCCGGTTCTGTGCGTCAACGCTCGACGGCTGCGCGCGGGATCTGCGCGCGTCGGAGATGCTGGCTCAGGTCTACACCGCCATGAAGGACATCGGGGAGAGAGTTTCCCACCTCGTCCTCATGGGCATGGGGGAGCCGCTGCTGAACTACGACGAGGTCCTCCGGTTCCTGGACATCCTGACCGGGGAGGACGGGACCGACCTCAGCGCCCGGCACGTCTCCCTGTCCACCTGCGGCATCGTGCCGCGGATCTACGATCTGATGGAACTGCGGCCGCAGTTCACTCTGTCGGTGTCCCTGCACGCGCCGAACGACGAGATCCGGTCTCAGATCATGCCGGTCAATCGCCGCTGGGGCGTCGAAGAACTGCTGCAGGCCTGCCGGGACTACATCGCCGCCACCAACCGGCGCATCTCCTTTGAGTACGCCATGATGAGCGGCATCAACGACAGCGATGCCTGCGCCGAAGAACTGGCGTCCCGGCTGAAAGGCATGCTGTGCCATGTCAATCTGATCCCGGCAAACGAAGTCCGGGAAAACGACTATGTCAGGAGTTCCGCAGAGCGTCTGAAGGCGTTCTCGGACATCCTTGAGAAGAACGGCATCACCACGACCGTTCGACGGACCCTGGGCCCCGACATCGAGGCGTCCTGCGGTCAGCTGAGAAGAAACCACACGAAGGAGGCAACAGAGAGATGAGGATCATCGCGCGAACAGACTCCGGAAAAGTCCGATCCTCCAATCAGGATTCCTATGCGGCCGGCGAATTCCGCAACGGCGTCGCCTGGGTCGTCGTCTGCGACGGCATGGGAGGCAATGTCGGAGGCAACGTGGCCAGTTCCACCGCAGTCCGTTCGATCTCTGAGCGGATCACCACGGCTTACCGGGAGAACATGAGTTCCTCCTCCATCAAGAACCTGCTGGTCACCGCGATCACCAATGCCAATATCGAGATCTACGACATGGCTGCTGCCAACCCGGAACTGAGCGGGATGGGCACCACGGTCGTCGCGGCCATCATGGACGAGAACAACATCTATGTGGCCCACGCCGGGGACAGCCGCGCCTACCTCTACACGAAGGACGAGATCCGTCAGATCACCCGGGACCATTCCGTGGTCCAGAAGATGATCGAGGACGGGAAGATCACCGAGGCGGAGGCCCATCGCCATCCGAGCAAGAACCTCATTACCCGGGCCCTCGGCGTCGATGAGAGCCTGCGGGTGGATTTCACGGAAGAGAGCATCAGCCCGAAGACCCTGCTCCTCATCTGTACCGACGGGCTCACCAACTACGTCACGGACGAAGAGATCCACAAGACCATTCTCGAAGGCCGGCAGTCGGACTTCGCGAGCACACTGGTCGACCTTGCCAATGAACACGGTGGCGGAGACAACATCACCGTGGTCGCCGTGGAGGGCTGAGTATGGAAAACTATGTGGGAAAACGGCTTGACGGCCGGTATGAGATCCGGGAGATCGTGGGCGTCGGCGGCATGGCCGTCGTGTACAAGGCCTACGACAACATCGACGACCGGATGGTCTCCATCAAAGTCCTGAAGGACGAGTTCCTGGCCAACGAGGAATTCCGGAGACGCTTCAAGAACGAATCCAAAGCGATCGCCGTCCTGTCCCATCCGAACATCGTCAAAGTGTACGATGTCTCGCTGGGCGACAAACTCCAGTACATCGTCATGGAGTACGTGGAAGGCATCACGCTGAAAGAATACATCGAGCAGCAGGGCGTCATCCCCTGGAAGGAAGCGGTCCACTTCACGACCCAGATCCTCCGGGCGCTGCAGCACGCCCATGACAAGGGCATCGTGCATCGTGACATCAAGCCCCAGAACATCATGCTGCTGGAGAACGGCTCCATCAAAGTCACCGACTTCGGCATCGCCCGGTTCTCCCGCGGGGAGACCCGCAGCATGACCGAGGCCGCCATCGGTTCGGTCCACTACATCTCGCCGGAACAGGCGAGGGGCGAGCCCACCGACGACAAGGCGGACATCTACTCGGTCGGCGTCGTGCTGTACGAGATGATCACGGGCCGCCTGCCCTTCGAGTCCGACAGCGCTGTGTCTGTCGCCATCATGCAGGTCCAGAACGAGGCCACTCCGCCCCGGGAGATCAATCCGGAGATCCCGGTGGGTCTGGAGCAGATCACGCTCCACGCCATGGAGAAGGGGACCGGCAATCGGTACCAGTCCGCGGCGGAGATGCTGCTGGATCTGGACGAGCTGAAACGCAACCCGTCCATCAAATTCGATTACACCTATTTCGTCGATAAAGAACCCACCCGGTTCATCAACCGGGAATCCGTGACGGCCGCCTACGGAACGGTCCCGCCCAACATCGGCGGCGGTTCCCACTCCGGCCCGGCTCCGGTCATCCCGGACCGTCAGGGCGGCAGGAAGAGCAACGTCAAGCGCAACGTCGGCATCGGCGTGGGCATCGGGCTCGTCGCCGCCATCATCGCGCTCCTCGTGTTCCTGCGGCTGTTCACCGACGTCCTGGGCGGAGACACCCTCAACGTCCCGAACTTCGTCGGCAAGAACTACGCGGAGGAGATCGACGGCAACGACCGCTATGAAGACTTCGACTTCGACGTCACCTTCGTCTCGTCTACGACAGCGGAGGAAGGGGAGATCATCAAACAGGATCCGGCCTCCGGCACCAAGGTGAAGAAGGGCCAGACGATCAAACTGGAAGTCGTCTCCAAGGGCACGGTCTCGGAGATCCCCGAGATCTACGGCAAGACCCTGCTCGAAGCCAGCGAGATCCTGCAGACCGAGGGCTTCTCCAACCTGAAGGCCCAGACGCAGTTCTCGGCCACCGCCACCCCGGGCACCGTCATCCGTTCCGATCCGGAACAGGGCTCGGAGGCGGACACCTCTGAGACCATCCTGCTCATCGTCGCCACCGATGAGAGCAATGAAAAAGTGTCCGTGCCCGACGTGCTCGGCATGAACTATTACACCGACAAGACCTCCGTGGAACAGTTCTTCTCCCGGCAGGGCCTGAAGATCGGCTCCGTGACGGAGAAGGATTCCAAGGAAGCCAAGGGCACGATCATCGACCAGAGCGTCCGCAGCGGGACGAAGATCAACAAGGGTTCGTCCGTCAACCTGACGGTCAGCTCCGGCAGCCAGGCGCAGAACACCGGAAGGGTGTCCATCACGTTGCCGAACACCGGGACGACAGAGACCCTCCGCCTCTATGTGGGGAATGAACTCGTGAAGAGCACCGACGTGCTCTGCAACGGCGGTTCCTTCTCCTCGGAGATCGTCGGGAACGGGTCTGAAGTGCCCATCGACATCTACATCGGCGAGAGCAAGGTATACGACTCCAAGGCGGACTTCACCCGCAGCACCGTGCCCCTGCGCGATGTCCACGTCTATTCGTTCAATGTGACGACCACGACGGCCGCGAACGGCGGCGGCTTCACGCTGCCCTGGTGATCCCATGACGACTTTGAACGGAACCATTGTGAAAGGCATCGGCGGCTTCTATTACGTAGAGGCCGCCGACGGGATTTACGAATGCCGGGCGAGAGGGGCGTTCCGCAAGGAAGGCATCACGCCGCTGGTCGGGGATCACGTGCGGATCACGGTCCAGGAGGGCGAGGCGGAGAACACGGTCGATGAGATCTTTCCCCGCCGCAACGAACTGCGCCGCCCGCCGGTCGCGAACATCGACCGGATCATCATCGTGGTGGCCAGTACCGAGCCCCGTCCGAACCCGCTGGTCATCGATCGCCTGACCGCCATCGCGGTCCGCAAGGACATCGAGCCGGTCATCGTGCTCAACAAGGCGGACCTCAAAGACGTCGCCGAACTGAAGGACACCTACGAGAAGACCCCGTTCCCGGTCGTCGTCACCAACGGCCTGACCGGCGAGGGGATCGAGCCGTTGCGGGACCTCCTGAAGGGGAAGACCTGCGCCTTTACCGGAAACTCGGGGGTCGGGAAATCCACGCTGCTCAACGCGCTGGACCCGAGCCTGGAGCTCGCCACCGCGGAGATCTCCCGGAAACTCGGCCGCGGCCGTCACACCACCCGCGAATGCACCCTCATGAACGTCTGCGGCGGCTATGTCGTCGACACCCCGGGCTTTGCCTCTCTGGAGTTTTCCCGGGAGGAACTCGTCCTCAAAGAGGACCTGGAAGACTGCTTCCCGGAGTTCGAGCCCTACCTCGGCCGATGCCGCTTCCATCCGTCCTGCGCACACCTGAACGACAAGGGCTGCGCCGTGCGGGAAGCCGTGGAGGCGGGGGAGATCGCGGAGTCCCGTTACCGCTCTTACCAGGCGATGTACGAGGAGGTCAAAGACCTCTCGGCGTGGCAGCTGGGACCGCGGAAATAACTTGTACTCGATTCATTTTTGGTTTATAATATTAAGCCCACAAACGCTTTGAAACGGTTCGATCCGCAAAGGGAGTGTCCGTATGAAAAAACGGAAAAAAAGAGCGCCCAGATTCGGCGACAGCCCCTTCCAGGAGAGCTCTGCCAAATATCAGGATCGCTGGGCCCCGGAGGACCCGGACAGCGTTGACGTAGACGATCTGATCGAGCGGTACGGCAAGTATCTCGATGAGAACGACCAGCCGCTGAAGGGCATCAACCCCAATCCGAAGTACTATGTGCTTCCAAAAGAACCGTCTGCGGGACCGCAGGCCGAGCCGCCGGCACCGCCGGAGCCCGAACCGCCGAAGACCAACGTGCGGACCACGCTGAAACGGACCGTGAAAGCGGTGAAGAAACCGCTGCCGAAAGTCACGCCGAAGCGCGTGGACAGACCGGCTCCGGAGCCGGAACCGAAACCCGAACCTCCGGTCGTCATGAAACCGGTGAAGAAAGAGGCACCTAACAACACGATCCCTGTCAAAATCAAGATCAAGAGAAAATAAAAAGAGGAACCCAACATGACCGTCAAAGAACTCTGTGCAGTCCTGGATCTTGCCACCAAGAGCCTGTCTGCCGTCACAACGGAATTACGCGTCGAGATGAAAGAGGTGCCCAAAGCGGCCGATCTGCTCATCCTGCGCAATCTCTGCATGACCATGGAAGGCGTCAACTCGGACGAAGCAGTCCTGAGCGAGGCCGTTGCGGAGACCCTGGACCTGAAGCGCGAACTGCTGAAAGATGTCACGGCGCCCCGGGTCCTTCCGGTCGATTCTCTCTGGGACCCGCAGGGTCCGGAAGAGTATGCCGAAAAGCTGGCGGAAGTCCGGGCCAAAGAACAGGAGAACGGCGACGCGCACGCGCTGCGTCAGATCATCCTGGCCGGCCTCAAGGGCATCGCCTCCTTCGCCTGGGACGCCTATCGGATCGGGTATGAAGACGAGGGGATCGACCCCTTCCTGCAGCGGGTGCTGCAGCGGACCCTGAAGTTCTCGCTGAGCGTCGGTCTGCTCTTCAACCTCTCCATGGAGGTCGGCGG
>JAGACE010000228.1 GCA_017614275.1 Clostridia bacterium
ACTCATGACGAACTATTACGAGAGAGACATCCCCATCGAACCGAGTCTGTGCGACGCGGACGGCAAACTGAGCATCTGGCAGGCGTTCAACCTGTTCATGGACGCGGCCACCGACCACGCGTCCCTGTTCGGCGTGGGGTGGAAGGACCTGAGCGGCCGCGGTCTGTTCTGGCTGACCGTGAAGACGAAGGTCGTCCTGGAAGACCGCCCGAAGATGGACGAGACCGCCACGGTGGTCACCTGGGTGGATGCCCCGAACCGCCTGCGTGCGGATCGGAATTACGAACTGCGCCAGGACGGAAGGACCCTGATCCGCGCCGTCACCGAGTGGGCGGTCCTGGACACGGCGTCCATGAAACTCCTGCCGGCGGAAGATATCTACCCGGACGGTCTGGAATACGGCCGGCCCTCCGCCTGCCCGGAAGGCTTCGTGCGCATCAAAGACCGCTTCGAGGAAGCCGACAAGTATGCGGAGTACACTGTGCGGTCCACCGACATCGACATCGGCGGCCACATGAACAACGTGGCCTACGTGCGCGCTCTGCTGGGGACGTTCACCTGTCAGGAACTGCGCGACATGGCCCCGACCTCCTTCGACGTCCTGTTCCGCAACTCCGTCTACGAGGGCGATGTACTGGAATTCTACAAACAGCCCTCCGGGAACGGCCTGGACATCCGCGCGGCCCGCGGGGACATGACGGCCCTGCTGGTCCACATGGAATAAACGAGAAAACAAGTCTGACCCCCGCCGATTTGGCGGGGGTCAGTTTCTTATTGGTCAGATCTCTTTTTCCATCCGGACACAGGGGAAGGTGCCGTCGTCCGGCAGCGGCTCGCCGGTCTCCCGGTAGCCGAGCTTCCGATAGAACTCCGTCTTGTTGTCTCGGCTGTCCACGACGGCTCTGTTGAAGCCGAGCTCGGCGGCCCAGACCTCGCACTCGCGCACGACCTGTGAGCCGAGCCCGCGGTGCCGGTACTCCGGCAGCACGACGACGCGGCCGATCAGCATGCGGCCGTCGTCCAGCGGGACCATCCGCGCGGTGGCCACGGGGAAGTTCTCGTCGAGCAGGACGATGTACTTCGTGTCCGGTCCGTCGTGGTCGTCGAACTCCTCCCGGAGCGTGATATGATGTTTTTTCGCCATGGCCTGGATGCGCACATAGTAGGCGCCGGCCTGCTGGTATGTCTCCGTGGCGCGGAGGACTTCCATGGTGCTTCGTCCTTTCTTTCCCGTCAGTCCTGACGGATCTTGAAGGCGGTGGCGGTCATGATGGCGACCAGCCGCCCGGTGTCGTCGGTGATGTCCGCCTGCAGGACGAGGGTGGTGCGCCCATCCTTGCGGCAGGTGGCTTCGGCGAGGAGCGTATCGCCCTTGGCGGTGGCCAGGTAGTTGATGTTCGCGTCCAGCCCCACGACCGGCAGGTGCCGGTGGCAGCCGAGCGCGGAGATGGCCAGGTCCCCGAGGGTGAAGATGGCGCCGCCCATGACATTGTTCATGGCGTTGCGGTGGCGCGGGCCCAGGACCATGCGGGCCACGGCGCGGTCGTCGGTCAGTTCAATGAGTTCGATGCCGTTCTCCGTGGCGAACCGGTCGTCCTGAAAATAGGCCGCCGCTTCCGTGACACTTGTAAAAGCTCCCATGGGGATCCCTCCTTCGTTTCCTGCATTATAGCACGTTTTGAGTTGGTTGCAATGACCGAATATCTTTAGTATACTAAACTGTAACGACATTTATAAGAGAAAGGAGGCAGGCTTTATGGCGAGACGATCCCGGAAACAGCGCGATGCGTCCTCAGCGGCAGCGGAATCCGTCGCGGAGAAAAACCGCAGCAAGGTCCAGTCCCTGCTGGACGATCAGCCCTCCCATACGACCCCGGCGCCCACGGCGGGACCGGTCCCGGGCACGGTGACCGAGCCGGAGGAACCGGTCGAAGCGGCAGCGGTCGAAGCGGCCGAAGCGGCAGCGCCGGAAGAAAAGACTGCCTCTGTAACGGAAGAGGCCCCTCCGGAGGAGCCGAAGAAGGCTTCGGCCCGTCCCGAGAAGGTCAGCGCGGTGCGCACGAGCGTGCTGCCGGGCTTCGGGAGCCCCGGGTTCAAGCTGTTCCAGATCATCCTGGGCGGCGTCCTGCTGGCCATCGGTCTGTTCTTCCAGTTCTCGGACGACGACGCCGAAGGCGCGAGCTTCATGTCCATCGCCTTCCTGGTGGTCGCGTTCCTCATCCTGTCCTATGAAGTCATCTGGGAAGGCTTCCGGAAACTCGTCCGGGGCCGGCTCCTGGACTCCGATGTGCTGGTGTCCGTCGGCACCATCGGCGGCATCTTCGTGGGACAGTTCCCGGAGGCCACCGCCGCCATGTTCCTGTATGTGCTGGCGGGGTTCTTCACGTCCCTCAACGCCTCCCACTCCGACGCGCTCTTCGGCGCGCTGGAGGATTTTGAAGTCGATTCGGTCTGTGTGGCCCGCGACGGCGGGTACACGAACGTCCCGCCGGAGAAGGTCTGGCCGGGCGAGATCATCCTGGTCCGCGAAAACGAGCTGGTGCCCATCGACGGCCGCGTGGCCGCCGGCACCGGGACGCTGGACACGGCGATGCTGACCGGAGAGACCGCCCCGAAGTCGGTGTTCGCCGGCGACACGGTCCCGGCAGGGTCGGTCGTCACCTCCGACGAACTGCAGATCGCCACCACAGCGTCCTACCGAAACTCGACGGCGCAGAAGATCCTGGACTTCCTGTACGACGACTCCGCCGAGGAGTCCCGGGAAGGGGAGTTCATCCGCAAGTTCTCGAAGGCCTTCGGCATCGTCGTCATCGTGCTGGGCCTGGCGCTCGGCATCGTGCCGTCCCTCCTGACCGGCAACTGGTCCGAGTGGATGCGCATCGCCTTCACGTTCTTCATGGTCGCCGGCACCGGCGAGCTCCTGCTGCAGGAGCCCCTGTGTTTTGAGAACGGACTGGGCACCGCGTTCTACAACGGGGTCTGTGTCCGCGGCGACGGACCGTTCGAGCAGCTGTCCCGCGCCGAGAAAGTCGTCTTCAACAAGACCGGCACCCTGACCAACGGGGAGCCGGACGTCATCGATATGATCCCCGAAGAGGGTTACCATACCGCGCAGCTCCTGGAGGCCGCCGCCAAGGCGGAGGCCCTGTCGGATCACCGCATCGCGAAGTGCATCGCCAAGGCGTACGGCAAGTCCATCGACACGAGCGAACTGGTGGGCTTCAGCGAAGTTCCCGGCCTCGGCGTCAGCGTCTATGTGGACGGCCACCGGATCGTCGCCGGCAACGCCCGCTGCATGCTGGCGGAGGGCATCGACGTGCGGGAGAGCCACCAGGCGGGCAATAAACTCCACGTGGCCGTGGATCAGCAGTACATGGGATGTATCGTCACCTCCGACACGGCGCGCCGGGACAGCCGGGAGACCGTCGAAGGTCTCCATGAAATGGGCATCACCGGCGTCACGATGCTGACCGGCGGCGCGCGGGGCGCGGCCAAACTCCTGGCGGAGGAACTCGGCGTCGACGAGTTCGGCACGGAACTGGCCCCTGAGGACAAGAAGGCCGCCCTGCAGACCTTCGCCCAGAACCTGTCGAAGGACGGCAGCCTGGTCTTCGTCGGAGACGGCGTGAAAGACGCCGCGCTTCTGGATCTGGCGGACGCGGGCGTCGCCCTGGGCGCCTACCGCTCGAACAGCGTCTTCGACACGGCGGACACCGTCGTGGTCCCGGAGATCCCCTCCAGAGTCGTGAACACCATTCGGACGGCCCGCCGGACCTTCCGCGCGGCCAGGGTGAACACGATCATCACGCTGGTCCTGAAGGCCATCGTCATGGTGCTGGCGGTCGTCGGCATCACCGGTCTGTGGAGCGCCGCACTGGTCACCTTGATCTCCGCGGTCTACACGTCCATCGCCTGCCGCAGCATCCGCGCCGGCTGGGACGCCAAACCGAAGGAACAAGATTGACCGTTTCGGTCTGAGATATGGAGGAGTGTGAACTATGAATCATCGTCTGAAGAAGATCACCGCTACGCTGCTGGCCGTTGTCATGCTGCTCTCTCTGAGCTGTGTGACAGCGTTCGCGAAGGCGGGCAAGGTGAAGACCTACGACACCGTCGTCAGTTTCGGCGACAGTGTGGCGGCCGCGGTCTCGACCGACGCCTACACGAAGGCCCACGCCACGAAGGAAGCGAAGACGAACTACTTTGTGACAGTGCCGGGGAGCTATGTGGAAATCGTCTCCCGCGGCGTCAAGGCCAAGAAAGTGTATCCGCTGGCGCAGCCCGGGATGCGGTCGGAAGAACTGCGGCTCCTGCTCTGCAACGACTACAACGGGGACCGCGTGGAAGACTACGTGTGCAACGCCCTCATGGGCTATGTCACGCCCGGCAAAAAATACAAGGGCAAGGACCCCGTGAAGGATTACAAGACCCTGCGCGGCAAATACCAGAAGGCCGTGAAGGACGCGGACCTCGTCATGATCGGCATCGGCTTCAACGACGTCTGGTTCTCGATCCTGGCAGCCGCCGCGGAACTGTCTGAGACCGGCACGGTCTCCGACATGCCGGAGCTGACTCTGTTCAAGAACGCGAAGAAGCTCGGCAGCATGGGCGCCGCCCTGGCGAAGGCGGAGGAAGCCCTGAACACCGTCCTGCAGATCGCCCCCTATGTCCCGGTCATCGTGGAGGCCGGCGTGGAGGCCAAGGCCCGCTACTTCGTCAACTACCGGGCCATCATCGAGCGCATCTATGAGCTGAACCCGGACGTCACCATCGTTGCCGTCGGGTACTTTGAAGCCCTCATCCCGGGCAAGTTCGACGCCACCAACATCATGGATTATCTGGCGGTCCTGCAGCCGAGTTTTGAGGCGATGAACCTCTACACGTCCATCCGGCCCACGCCGTACGGCAAGTACATCTACGTGGACACGCACGGCACGGAGACCATCCTGGCCACCGGAGAGAAGTGGGACCCGCATCCCACGGAAGCCGGGCACAAGCACATCGCCAAACAGATCCTCAACGCGCTGCCGCGGCAGTAACCCCTGGCGACAACAAACGCCGACCCGTTCGGGCCGGCGTTTTTGTGCTTTCCTGTCATCCCAAAGGCACCGACTCGCCAAAAGGGACTATAGAACGCGGTTTTGAGCCTTCTGTAGTCCCTTTTTTGACCATGCCGCAAGGTTTTCCGGAAGGACACCCGGGAAAAGGGACTATTTCAGAGCATAATCGGCAGTTATA
>JAGACE010000229.1 GCA_017614275.1 Clostridia bacterium
CCCGACGCCCCCGGCAACTTCGGCCTGCTCGACCAGCAGTTCGCCCTCCGCTGGGTCAAACGCAACATAGCGGCCTTCGGAGGCGATCCCGACAACATCACCATCGGAGGGCAGTCCGGAGGCGGACGCAGCGTGCAGATGCAGGTCTGCTCCCCCCTGAACGAAGGGCTTTTCCAGAAGGCCATCGTCATGAGCGGCATCCGCTACGGCGGATACGCCGGCCCCAACAACCACGGTTCCTGCCGCACGCTGGCTGAAGCGGAGGCGGACGGCGTGGACTTCTTCCGGGAAGCCGGCATCAAGGACCTCGCCGAGGCCAGGAGCCTGGACGCCCGGGACCTCCTCGCCAGGTTCGTGAAGTACATCGGACTGGAGCGCGGCATCGGGCCCGGGATGAAGATGTGGCTGCCGGTGGCGGACGGGAACTTCTGCACGGGCAACTTCTCCGAACTGATCATCCGGAACAAGCGCAACATGGTCCCGCTCATGTTCAGCAACACCGCGGACGAGACCAGCTCCGCGCCCGGCGTATCTTCCTTTGAAGAACTGGAAGAACTGGCGAAGGACATGTTCGGGGACAGGGCGGACGAATTCCTCGACACCGTGAGAGGGGAGACTCTCGAACAGACCGTAAAGAACGCCACGTTCAGCCCCATGGAACTGGGCATGCGCCTCTACTTCGAGGCGACGGCGGCCGAGCATCCGGAACTGAACAACTACGGCGCCCTCTTCGACGCCGAGATCCCCGGCGATGACCACCCCGGGACCTTCCATTCCAGCGACCTGTGGTTCCACTTCGAGACGCTGGCGGCGTGCTGGCGCCCCTTCAAGGGCAAGAGCTACGACCTGGCCAGGCAGATGGCCAACTACGTGGCCGCCTACGTGAAGAACGGGGATCCCAACTGCTGCGACTCGGACGGAGTCCCGCAGCCCCTGTGGAGGCCCTATACCCAGTGCCGCGGCCAGATGCACTTCACCGACGTCTGCCGCCAGGAGGACGACAGCTTCGAGACCCCGGTGATGAAGTTCCTTGTGGACTACTATCTGGGAACCTACCGTTAAGCTCAGGAAAGGCGTCTGCCGGACCTGAAAAAATAACCAATCAAAAAAGAGGAGAAAACAGCAAATGAAACGTTTCATGGCACTGATCCTGATTCTCACGCTGGCTCTGGCACTCGCCTCCTGCGGGAAGAAGGACGATCCCGGCAACGACGCGAAGAAGTACAAGGTCGCTGTCATTTACACCGCGAACTCCGCGTTCTGGACTTCCGTCGGCGACGGCGCTGAAGCCAAGGCCAAGGAGCTCAACGCTACCGGCAAGTACAACATCACCACCTATGCCGCCGGCCCCGCCGAGGCCGGCACCGCTGGACAGATCGCCCTCTTCGAGGACATCATCTCCCAGAACTATGACGGCATCATCATCGCCGTCTCCGACCCCGCCATGATGACCCCCAAGATCAATGACGCCGTTGCGAAGGGCGTTGTGGTCATCACCATGGACACCGACGCTCCCGACAGCGACCGTCTCTGCTTCATCGGCACCGACAACTACAACTACGGCGTCCTGCAGGGCAAGACCTGCGCCGAAGTCATGGGCGGCAAGGGCAAGCTCATCATCTTCAACGCCTTCCCCGAGACCCTCGGACAGTCCCAGCGTACCCAGGGCATCTATGACGGTCTGAAGAAGTACGGCGGCGAGTCCATCGAGACCATCGAAGCCTGCTTCACCGGCCAGGTCGACCTCCTCGCCCTGTGCGAAGACGCCTGGACCGCCCACTCCGACTATGACTGCTGCGTTATGACCTACGCCGCCGGCGAGCAGGTCGCGAACGTCTACAGGCAGAAGGGCTGGACCACCGCCGACAAGCAGGCCGTTCTCGCGGACGACCTGGATCCCATCATCCTCGCCATCAAGGACGGCACCTGCACCTGCTCCGTCGTCCAGGGCCAGTATCAGTGGGGCTATCAGGGCCTTGAGATCGTCATCAACGCCCTGGAGGGCAAGAAGCCCGAAACCGACTTCGTCGAGACTTCCGCTTTCGTCTGCGACGCGAGCAACGTCGAGGAGAAGTATCCGAACGTCAAGCCCGTTTCCTGATAAGCAGGGACTGAACGGCTGAAAGATTCGGTCTAATCTGAGCTTTAGGGATATCCCGGAGATTCTCCGGGATATCCCACCATTAAGACAAATATGAACACCGAAATGGGGAGGAACCATTATGAGCGAGAAGAAGGAGAATAAAGCTCCTAAGATGAACCTGATGTCCTGGATCCTGGAGCGCAGGGCCCTCAGCCTTGCGTTGCTGATCCTTGTGCTGTGCGTGATCATGACCCTCACGACGGACACGTTCCTGCGCAGCGAGAACATCTTCAACATTCTCAGACAGGCGACCATCACCATCATCCTTGCCACCGGCATGACGTTCATCATCTCCGGCGGCGGAATCGACCTCTCGGTAGCCAACATCATGTCGCTGGCATGCGTCATGTCCGCTATCGTCTACAACCATACCGGCATGCTGCCCAACTGGGCGCGCGACCTGTGCTGCATCCTGACCGCTTCGGCCATCGGTGTCGCCGCCGGGATCGCC
>JAGACE010000230.1 GCA_017614275.1 Clostridia bacterium
ATCCGTTCACCTATCAGACGTCCGTGCCCGACATCTTCGTCGGCGGCGACGTGTATCACGGCCCGTCCTTCGTCATCAACGCGATCGGCGAGGGCCACGAGGCTGCCGAGTCCCTGCACCGCTATGTCCGTCCGACCTGCGATACGCTGACCATCGGCCGTGAGCACAGACATTTCTTCGAGTTCGACAAGAACGACATCATGGTCGAGTCTTACGACAACTCCAAGAGACAGAAGCCCGAGCTGGTCACCGGCATCGACAAGGCCAAGACCTTTGACGAGTATGTCCAGTGCTTCACCGAGGAGCAGGTCAAGATCGAGACCGCCCGCTGCTTGAGCTGCGGCGCCTCCGTCGTCGATCCGGTCGCCTGCATCGGCTGCGGCGTCTGCACCACGAAGTGTTCCTTCGACGCCATCCATCTCGAGAGAACGCATCCGCATCGCTCCGACATGCTGCGCTGCGAGGACAGTGACCATGCCATCCTGCTCGGCTATGCTCCGAAACGTCTGAAGCATATCGCTGAACTCAACATCAAAAAGGCGATCTCCAAGATCACCGATTAAACGACATGGAAAGAGACCCTGCTTCGGCAGGGTCTTTTTTATGCGAAAAGAAAATCTTGATTTGTACGTATAACTTACTGTACAATGTATAACTGAAAAATATTAGTGGATTCGGATTCGTATCGAAAGGAGAAGAAGAATCATGAATGCAGCCACCCATAGGATCGTAAGCACGCTGCTGGCGCTGGTCAGCATCTTCGGCCTGCTCGCCGGTGCGTTCGGCATCCGCGACGCCCTGGCGGTCAAGGATTACATGACGGCAGGGGAGGGAGACCCGGTCGCGCAGCTGACCGACGGCATCTCTCAGCTGAAGGAGAACGAGACCGCTTACAACGACGGCATCGTCCAGTACAAGGACGGCCTCATCCAGCTGGATGACGGCGCGGCCCAGCTGGCGGACGGTGAAGTCCAGTTGGCGGACGGCAAGAGACAGCTTGCCGACGGTGAGAAACAGCTCGCACAGGGCTACCGGGACTATGCCGCCGGCCAGAAACAGCTGGCGGACGGGCAGAGACAGATCGACGAGAACACCGCCGCCTACAAAGAAGGCAAGGCGACTCTCGCGAAGATCGAACCCATCATCCCTTATCTCAACAAATATATCGCGTTCCGCGACGGCACCATCGCCAAACTCGACGGCTTCTCGGACGCCCAGGCATGGTTCATGTCGATCGTCCGTCCTCTGATGAAGCAGCTCGGCCTCTTCGACATCCCGGATGATGTCACGGACCTGCCGGTGTACATCACCACCATGGTCAAGGACGGCAAAGCACAGCTCAAACAGTATGAAGACGGTCTGAAGCAGCTGGCTGACGGCAAGCGGCAGCTCGCCGAGGGCAAGAAGCAGCTGGAAGACGGTGAACGTCAGCTGGCTGACGGCCGCAGACAGGTCGCCCAGGGCGAGAAAGACCTCGCCAAAGGTTATGAAGACTACGCGGACGGCGAACAGCAGCTGAAAGACGGCCGTGCGCAGCTCAAACTGTTCGAAGACGGTATGGTCCAGCTGGCCGACGGGCTGAACGAAGTCCTGTCCCAGAAGAGCTATGCCTACAAGAACGGGACCGTCGTCGTCTCCTCTCCGGCGGACAAGCTCGGGAAAGACTTCGACTTCTACAAGAAGACCAAGGACGGCGTGGACATCAAGATGCTCAACGGCGAATCCTATGTGGACCTCGACCAGGCCACCAAGACCAGAGATGTCCTGGCCACCTATGTGGATGACATGACCGGCGCCGTGACGAAAGAGATCGTCAGCCGCCTGGCCACCTCCGCGCTCCTGATCCTCGGCTCCCTGGCCGGGCTCATCGCCGCCATCCGCGGACTCACGAAGACGAAGGGCTTCGTCCCCGGCGTCATCGCCGCAGTCCTCGGCCTGGTCGCGCTCATCGGCGGTATCGCCACGAAATTCACCGATCGGGTCTTCCTGCTGGAAGACGGCGGCGCCACCGGCGGCCTGCAGGTCGCGGGCATCGTCCTCTTCACGATCCTGGCCTGCCTGTTCGCCGCGGTCACTTACTTCACCCGCGACAAGACGAAAAAGGTGAAGGTCGAAGACATCGAAGCCTGATCGCGCCCAGATCGCACAAGATAAGAGCAGTCCTGCGGGGCTGCTCTTTTTTGCGTTGGATTCGTCATTTTGTAAAAAAAGTTATGATGTTCTTTGGTGAGTATGCATGAGTAACTTATGATATACTTATATGGTAATTTGTACGCGGACAGTTATTGTGCGTAACGAAACTTCATTACAAGGGAGAATGCACCATGAGAAAGACAAACAACTATCCGTTCGTGCTGATCCACGGTTACCTCTGCTGGGGCAACGAGGACCGCATCAACGACATGTGCCCGACCTATGGCATGTGGAACGGCAGCGCGAAGACCACGCTCCTTGACGCCGGCTATATCGCCGACACGCCTTCGGTCGGCCCGTTCACCGGCATGTGGGACCGCGCCTGCGAACTCTATGCGTTCATCAAAGGCGGCACCGTCGACTACGGCAAGGTCCATTCCGAGCGCATCGGCCACGACCGCTTCGGCGCGACCTATCCGGGCTATGTCCCGAACTGGGGCGAACTCGATGAAGCCGGCAAGATCCAGAAAGTCAACCTGATCGGCCACAGCTTCGGCGGCCCGACCGTCCGCACCCTCATCCACCTTCTGGCGGAGGGCTCCGCGGAAGAGCGCGAAGGCACCGATCCCGACGATCTGAGCCCCCTGTTCGAAGGCGGCAAAGAGAAGTGGATCCACAGCTGTGTCACTCTGGCCGCCGTCCACAACGGCGTCACGCTGCCGGAGCAGGCGAAGCCTCTGGTCAAGCCGATCAACTTTGCGATCTGTTCTCTGGGCATGCTGGCCTCCGGGACCAAGATCTCCAAGATCTACGGGTTCCACCTCGACCGGTTCGGCATCTCCAGCCAGACCAAGCATATTTCCTATGATCCGGAACTCGTCCTGAAGTATGTCAATCTGGAAGAGGACAACATCTACTACGAACTCAGCCGCGAAGGCGCGCAGAAACTGACGAAGGACTACAAGACCTACGACAACATCTACTATTTCGCGCACTACGGCAGACGGACCCATCAGAACAAGCTCGGCCTGGAAGTCGGCACCAAAGATATGTGGACTCCGTTCAAACCCTTTGCTCTGATCTGCGGCAACGTCGGCATGAGAAAGATCGGCAAGGAGTGGGCCCCGACCGACGGCCTCGTCAATGTCCCCGCCTCGAGATATCCGTTCCGCGAGCCGCACAAGGACTTTGACCCGAACAACATCGAACCCGGCATCTGGCAGACCATGCCCGAGGAGTACAAAGACCACACTTCATACATGGGCGTCCTGGAGCCGAAAGATGTCTACGCGAACTTCTTCCTGGAGATCGCCGACCGCGTCACCGACCTTCCGGTCATCGAATAAGAACCATTCCAAAGGGACTGGCGAACGCCGGTCCCTTTTCGTATAATAGGAGTACATCGCCGCGCAAGGAGGGGAGACTGTGCTGAACACCACTCTGATCTACATCGAACGGAACGGGGCCTATCTGATGCTCCACCGGGTCAAAAAGGAACACGACATCAACCGGGACAAGTGGATCGGCGTCGGCGGCAAGTGCGAAGAGGACG
>JAGACE010000231.1 GCA_017614275.1 Clostridia bacterium
GCAGATCCTTTCTCTGTCGGATGCCGGTGTACAGCAGCGCCAGATGTCCGCCGGAGGAGTCCCCGGTCAGAAAGACGTTACCAGTGTCGAAGCCGTACTTGTCAGCGTTCGCGCCGATCCAGTGGAAGACGCCGTCCAGTTCGCGCATCTCCTGGTCGAACTCCGCCTCCGGCTGCAGGGTGTAGTTGACGTTGACCACCTTGTAGCCTTTCGACGCGAGATACATGTCGTGCGGACGGTTGCACTCCTTGTTGTTCGTCAGATAGCCGCCGCCGTGGACGGTGACGATGACCGGCAGTTTCTCCGGCGCCTCGACGTCCAGCGGGGTCGGCGAGTAGATGTCCAGCAGGTGCTCGCGGCCCTTGCCCATGGCGGCCGCCAACGGGTCATACTCCCCGGTCGGCACATCGCCGTAGAGATAATTGAGGTCGGAGATCTCATACGTGCCGTACGTCTCGGTGGTCTTGTTGAACGCGTCCTTGTTCAGGTAGTACTGGCCCTTGCGCAGGAGCAACGCGTTCAGTTTGGTGACAGTGAGGAACAGGTCCATTTCGTTTCTCCTTTCCGGTGGAAAGCGTGGTTCTTACGAGTTCTATTGTATAAAAGAATAGTGGTTCCCGCAAGGGAGGAAACATGGTATAATGCTGTTCACCTGACCGGAAAGGAGGCGTTGCATGGAACCGAAAAACACTTCTCTGCTGGGGACCGTCCTGGTCCTGCTCGCGGGCATGTCCTGGGGCACCAGCGGCCTGTTCGTGCGCTTCTTTTCGGCGTTCGGCATGTCGGCGATGCAGCTGACGCTGTTCAAGTGCGCCATCCCGGCCGTCGTGCTGATGCTGTTCTGCCTTCTCTTCCGGCGCGATCTGCTGAAGGTGAAATGGAAAGACCTGTGGATCTTTGTCTGCCTCGGCGTCGTCAGTCTGACGTTCTTCACCTGGTGCTACTTCTCCACCATCCAGGCCACGTCCATGTCCGCGGCGGCCATCCTCCTGTACCTGGCGCCCACGCTGGTCATGCTGATGTCCGGCCTGTTCTTCAAAGAGACGATCACAAGAACCAAAGTCCTGGCCTGTGTGCTGGCCTTCGCGGGCTGTGTCTGCGTCTCCGGTTTCCTCGGCAACGCCGTCCCGCTCCCGTTTAGGGCCATCGTCACTGGACTGCTGTCCGCCTTCGGGTACGCTCTGTACAGCATCTTCAGCCAGCTGGCGCTCAACCGCGGGTACGACCCGCTGACGCTGCCCGCCTACGCGTTCCTGTTCGCGGCCCTGAGCGCGCTGCCCTTCGCCCATCCGGCGGAGATCGCCGCGGCGGCTTCGCTTACATCGCCCCTGAAGTTCTGGGGCATGCTGGTCCTGATGGCCTGCATGGTCAGCCTCCTGCCCTACGTGCTGTACACGAACGGGCTGCAGCGCTCCACCCCCGGACGCGCCTCCATCATGGCGTCCATCGAACCGGTGACCGCCACGGTGCTCGGCGCCCTGTTCTTCCACGAACTTCCGGACGCCTTCGGCTACCACGGCATCGCGCTGGTCATCGGCGCCATCGTACTGTTGAATGTGAATGTGACAAACAAAAAGGCTTCCTCGTAAATGAGGAAGCCTTTTTATTGGATCGGTCCCGATGGGGAAAGTTTACCGGAACCCGATCTGTTTGATCATCAGCTTGGTGCCGGAGAGGATCTCGTGCTTGCGCACCCCGCACTTCGGGCAGAGGCCCACCTGGTCCGGCCGGAACACGTTGCCGCAGGATTTGCAGAAGACCTCGTAGGGTTCTTCTTCGATCTGCAGTTCCGCGCCTTCCAGGAGCGTGCCTTCGCAGACGTCCGGCCAGTAGTCCCACAAAAAGCGCGGGACCACGCCGGTCTTCTGGCCGACGATGAGGGTGACGAGCGCCACGCTCTCCTCCCCGCTCTCGCGGGCCATCTCATCGACCTGGTCGACGATGTGCTCTACGATGGGAAGTTCATGCATGTCGTTCTCCTCTTATCCGCGGCGCTTGTTGATCTCGGTCTTCGCGATGTTGCCCATGCGCTTGACGGCGTAGGAGGCGATACGCCCGTACCAGACCGGGAAGTTGACCGACGGGGTGGTGTCGGCCACACGGGTCAGGTGGATGGCGTCGAAGTCGCAGCGCTTGGTGCAGACGCCGCAGCCGATGCACTTGTCGATGTCCACGACGGAACGGCCGCAGTGCAGGCAGCGCTTGGTCTCCTTGCGGATCTGCTCTTCGGTCAGACCGGCGCGCAGGTCCTCGAAGGTCTTGCGGGCCTTCTCGAAGTCGACCTCGGCCTCTTTCTGCCGCGGGATGGCGTCGTACTCGCCGACCTGGGCCGCGGTCTTGTTGATCTCCATGTATTCCATGGGACGGTTGTCCGTCATGTGGAGGTCACGCAGCAGGCGGCTGATGGAGATGGCGCCCTGTTTGCCCATGGCGATCGCGTCGATGGCGAAGCGCGGTCCGGTGACCACGTCGCCGCCGGCAAAGATGTCGCGGGTCTTCGTCTGGAAAGAGATCTCGTGGGCTTTGACTTTGTTGCCCGGGAGCAGGTCCACGTCTTCGCCCGCCAGCAGATCGCCCCAGTCGAGGCGCTGTCCGATGGACAGGAGGACGGCGGTGACGTCGACGTCTTCCGTCACGCTCTCATCGTACTGCGGAGCGAACTTGTGGTCCTTGTCGAAGACGGAGGTGCACTTCTTGAACTTGATGCCGCAGGCCTTGCCGTCTTTCTGCAGGATCTCCATCGGGCCCCAGCCGCAGTGGAAGAGGATGCCTTCCTGTTCGGCCTCGTACTGTTCTTCCAGGTTCGCCGGCATTTCTTCGCGGCTCTCCAGGCAGTACATGTGGACTTCGTCGGCGCCTTCGCGGACCGCCGCGCGGGCCACGTCGATGGCCACGTTGCCGCCGCCGATGACGACGACTTTACCGGACAGCTTCGCGTCCTTGCCGAGGTTGACGTTGCGCAGGAAGTCGACGCCGTTGACGACGTTCGGCAGGTCCTCGCCGTCGAGGTTCAGGGACGCGCCCTTCTGCGCGCCGATGGCCAGATAGAACGCCTGGTAGCCCTGCTTCCGCAGGTCGGCGATGCTGAAGTCTTTACCGACTTCCACGCCGGTCCTGAACTCGACGCCCAGTTTGCTAAGTACATCGATCTCCGCGTTCACGACGTCCTTTTCCAGGCGGAAGGACGGGATGCCGAGGGTCAGCATGCCGCCGAGTTTCTCTTCTTTCTCAAACACAGTGACCTGGAAGCCGTCCACGGCCAGATAGTAGGCGCAGGTGAGGCCGGCGGGGCCGGAGCCGATGACCGCGACCTTCTCGGGACGTTCGGCGACCTTCGTCGGAACGAACTGGGTCTCCGCGTGGAGTTCCTGGTCGGCGATGAACATCTTGACGGCGTCGATGGCCAGGGGCTCGTCGACGGTGCCGCGGGTACAGGCCGCTTCACACGGATGCGAACAGATGCGTCCGCAGACCGCGGGCAGCGGGTTGTCTTTCTTGATGAGTTCGAGGGCCGCCAGATAATCGCCCTCGGCCGCTTTCTGCAGGTAGCCCTGGACGGCGATGTGTGCCGGGCAGGCGACCTTACAGGGCGCGGTGCCCTGTTTCGCGGTGATCTTCCGCTCGTTGATATAGTTCCAGTGGTCCTCTCTGCTGGGGATCCAGTTGTCTCTGGCGGGCTTGTAGTCCGGCACCTGGTCTTCGATGCTGC